>JACQXP010000479.1 GCA_016208645.1 Candidatus Methylomirabilota bacterium
ACCGGCTGCTGCAACAGGTCCTGGTCAACATCCTGATGAACGCCGCTCAGGCCATGCCGGAGGGTGGCGAGCTGACTGTGGCCACGGGGCAGGGCCCCGCCTCCGGCGGCGAGGACGGGGTTACGGTAGGAAAGGCTTTCGCCCCCTACGATCAGGCCGCAACGATCACGGTCGCCGACACGGGGCCGGGCATCGCCGAGGGCGATCTGCCGCGGATCTTTGAACCCTTCTTCTCCACCAAGGAGACGGGGAAAGGCGTCGGGCTCGGGTTGGCCATCTGCCACAGCATTGTTGAAGAACTCGGCGGGACCATCAACATCCGGAGCGCGCCGGGCCTGGGAACCACGGTCCGCATCCTCCTGCCGGCTGACGGAGCCGCCGAAAGAGAGGCAGGCCACCGTGCCGTCTGAATCACCCCCTCGCGACCGCATCCTAATCGTAGATGATGAGGAAAACGTCCTCCACTTCCTCTCCCGGGTGCTGGAGGACGAAGGGTATGGCGTCGAGACGGCCCGCACGACCGCGGAGGTTCGCACTCGCGACTGGGAGGTCCCCCTGGACCTGGCCATCATTGATCTCCGTCTCCAGCCGGGAGAGGACGGCATCAGCCTCCTCCAGATGGTTCGTGAGCGAGCCCCAGAGACCAGCGCCGTCCTCATGACCGCCTATGGCAGCATCGAGTCGGCGGTGGCCGCCATGCGGGCCGGCGCCTACGACTATGTCACCAAGCCCTTCCGCGCCGAAGAGATCCTCAAGGTCGTGACCAAGGCGTTGGAGCAGCGGCGCCTCCAACGGGAGGTACGACGCCTCCGTCGGGAGGTGGAGCGGCGCTACAGCTTCGCCAACCTCATCGGGAAGAGCCCGGCCATGCAGGAGCTCTTCCACCAGATCGAGCAGGTGGCCGCCTCCCGGGGAACCGTGCTGGTCTCGGGGGAGAGCGGCACCGGCAAGGAGCTGGTGGCCAGGGCCATTCACTACAATTCGCCGCGGAGAAGCGGACCCTTCGTCGTCATTGATTGCGCCGCCATTCCGGAGGCGTTGCAGGAGAGCGAACTCTTCGGCCACGCCAAGGGGGCCTTCACCGGGGCGCTCGGCACCAAGCGCGGTCTCTTCGAGGAGGCGGACGGGGGCACCCTGTTCCTGGACGAGGTCGGCGAACTCCGGCCGCCCACCCAGGCCACGCTCCTGCGGGTTCTCCAGGACGGGACCTTCCGCCGCGTCGGTGACACCCGGACACTGCGGGTGGACGTGCGGGTGATCGCCGCCACAAACAAACACCTGGTCGAAGCGGTCCGGACCGGGCAGTTCCGGGAGGACCTCTTCTACCGCCTGAAGGTGGTGCCCATCCACCTCCCCCCCTTGCGCGATCGGCGGGAGGACATCCCGCTTCTGGCCGACCACTTCTTCCAGCGCTCGCTGGCACAGGCCCGCACGGAAGTTCGCCGGATCACCCCGGAGGGGCTCGACCTGCTCCTCCGGTACCCCTGGCCGGGGAATGTCCGGGAGCTGGAAAACACCATCGAGCGCGCCTTGCTCTTCTGCGACGGTGAGGCCATTGGCCCCGACCACCTGCCCCCCGAGGTTCGGCAATCCACCGAGGCCATTCGCGTCGGACTCCCCGCGGACTCTCTCGATCTGCGGCTGGCCCTGGATCGTGCAGGCCGGGAGGTGGAAAGCGATCTCATCCGGCGGGCCCTGGATCGCGCGCGGGGCAACCGGACCCAGGCGGCCCGCCTCCTCGGCATCAGCCGCCGCGCCTTGCTGTACAAGCTGAAGGCGATCACGCAGCAGGAGCAG
>JACQXP010000480.1 GCA_016208645.1 Candidatus Methylomirabilota bacterium
AGAGCCTCCAGCCGTGCTCGGGCCTCACCGGCGTTCCAGTCGCGGGGCCCCAGCTCTCGCGCGACCAGCCGGCCCCTCCGGTCAATCAGGAAGCTGACCGGTACGCCCGGCAGGCGATAGGTCTGAACGGTTGCGCCGCGGGGATCCAGCAGGACCGGGAACGTCAGACCCAGCTCCTTCACGAAGGCTTCCACCGTGCTCCGGGGGCCCGTGTCCAGGCTCACCGCCACGACGGCGAATCCCCGGTCCTTGAGGGCGCGATAGGCCCGCTCCATGGAGGGCATCTCGGTCCGGCAGGGGACACACCAGGTTGCCCAGAAATTCAGGAGGACCGCTTTCCCCCGGTAGTCGGAGAGCCGGTGGGTATTGCCGGCGAGATCCGTGAGGGCGAACCCGGGCGCCGGCCGGCCGATCTCCAGATCCTGGCCCCATGCGGCCACCACGATCACCAGGCACAGGATCGGTCCCAGCCCTACCGCCGGGCGCATCCGCTGCATCCGCCTGCCCCGAGCAACAAAAAACCCGGTGGACCAGGCACCCCGGTCCCCGGGTTTACCCGATGGCACGATCCCCATCCCTCACCGGCTACCGCTGGTCGCGGGTGCGCGACCCCCGCTCGGCCCCCGACGGCGGTCGCGGCACCCCCATCTCCCTCCTGGGCACGAGGTGATAGGCCACCCCCTCGATCAGCGGCATCGGCTGAAACCCGAAGCTGCGCCTCACCGCGTCGAGGGCGGTGATGGTCCCCACCTCCAGGAGTTCCAGGTGGCGATACCCCAGGAACGGATTCAGCCCCAGGCCTTCCAGCAGCCGGGTCGCCCAGGCGACGGCCCGCCGCGACAGGTGGACCTTCACTCGCGGGATGTTCAGCATCTTGCCCACCTGGTCCGCGATCTCCTCGTAGGTGAGGTGCTGCGGCCCGCCGATGGGGATGGTGCGGTCCAGCACCTCCTCGTCGTGGAGCGCCCGCAGCAGACACGAGACCACGTCTCCCACCCAGATGGGCTGGAGCATGGTCTTGCCCGTCCCCGGGATCAGGAGGAGCCCCGTCCGCGTGAGCAGCCGGATCATGCCGCTGATCAGCCGGTCCCCCAGGCCGAACATCAGGGAGGATTGGAGGATCACGAAGGGGAGGCCACTCTCGCGGAGCAGATCCTCGGCCCGCCCCCGGCTCCGCAGGAACGGAAGGCCGGCCGATGACCCGGTCCCGAGCGGGCTCACCATCAGCAGCCGCTCGACCCGGGCCGCCCGCGCGCCCTCCACCAGCCCGGCCATGCCCTCGCAGTGGACCCGCTCCACCCAGGCGTCCCGCCCCTCGTGGATGGGTGCGGCCAGATGGATGATCTTCCGGCTTCCCTGGCAGGCCGCGGCTAGGGCATCGGCATCCAGCAGGTGGCCCGGCATCACCTCCACCGGGTGGGATTCCAGCCACTGGAGGCCCGGAGAGCCCGGGCGGACGAGGCAGCGCACCGCTTCCCCGGCGCCGCACAGCCGCCGGACCAGGTGTCGCCCCACGAAGCCGGTTGGCCCGGTGACCAGTATCATCGGCCTCCTAGCTCTTCCGCGACGTCTTGGCAAAGAAGGAGGAAAACACCGCCTCTTTCTTGCTGGACCCGCACTTCGGACACTTGATCCGTTTCCGGTCCCGATCCGTGATGGACATCGTCAGCGTGTACTTCTTCCGGCACCCGCCACAGCGAAAATCGTAGGTCGGCATAGCACCCCCTTCTTGATGAATTTGGGATTGTGGAATGCGGATTTCGGAATGACACCCAAATCCGCAATCCGAGATTCGAAATCCGAAATTTCCTAGGACGCCTCCCGCAGCTTCCTGAGTCGCCGTTTCATTCGCTTGATCTGCAGGCGGACCGGTGCCAGACCCTCGCGATCCTTCCCCTGCATGGCCGCCTCCCGGGTCTTCTTCAGCGCCCGGATGGCCGCCTTCAACTGGGTCACCCCCATCTGGGCCGTGGCCTGCCGGCCCTCTTCCTTGGGGCGCAGGCCCAGCTTGACCTCCTCGGCCAGGATCGCCTCCACCAGCTCTTCCTTCTTCATCCCCGAGACCCCGGTGATGTTTGGGTACTTCTCCAGAGCCAGCTCGCGAAGCTTCGGCGCGGTCAGCTTTTCCAGTTCGGCGCGTCTTGTGGCCATCCGATCTCCCCCGGTGCGCGTGATTGGTTTACCGCGGAAACCCTGCTATGATGTGTGCGGGAGCCCCTCTGGCTCAGGCGGCGGGATTATATCTCCGGGCGGGAAAAAATCAAGGGGCTTCGGGCGGGCAACGCGTCATGCGGGAGCAGCGAAGGCGAGCACTCAGCGTCTTCTGCGTCGGCCTCGCCGCCCTCGCGGCACCAGGCCTTTTGGCAGGCTGCGCCGGGCCCCGCCTCGAGGCTGCCGCGGGGCCTTCCCAGCCGAGCGTGACCCTGACGGATGCCGGCATCCACCTGACCCTCCTACCGAACACCTGGCGGGGTTCCCCCAGCGACCTCGACCGCTCCTACACCCCTGTCGAGGTCAGGATCGAGAACGAGCGGACGGAGGAGATCCAGGTTCGCTACGCGGATTTCCTGGCAGTGGATGAGTCCCGGAACCAGTACCGGGCGGTGCCGCCGGCCGAGGTGGCCCGGGCGCTCTCCGGGGGGCGTCGGCCATCCGGCGACACGGGATTGGCATCGGTACGACGGCCGCCGGCCGCCCCACCCCTGCTGGCATTTCACGATCCCTGGTGGCCCTATCCGTCCTGGCCGTATCGTCCCTGGTCGCCATTCTTTTCGCCTTACTACCCGTATCCCTTTGCCGGCCCCGAGTATCCGTACCGCTGGCCCCGGGCCCCCGCCTATGACATCCTGACGCTGGGGCTGCGTGAGGGGCGGATCCTCCCCGGCGCCCGCGTCGAGGGGTTCCTCTACCTGCAGCAGGCCACCCAGAAGGGCACCCTCCTCAGCCTGTCCTGGACGCCGGTATCCGCCGACGGCAAGCCGCTGGCCACCCTCAGCAGCCAGTTCCGCATCGTCCGCTAAACTCTCGGCGTAAGGGGTGAGGCGGAAGGCGTGAGGGGGACGGCGTCATTCCGCATCTCGATCGCCTTACGCCTCCCGCCTAACGCCTCACGGCCTTAGACCATCTGCTCCACCGGCAACACGAACGCCTTGATGCCCCCGTGGCGCTTGGCCCGCTCGGTGAGTCCCCGCTTGAAGGCCGCGATCTCGTCGAGGAAGGAGCCCACCCGCTCTTCCGGGACCACGGCCAGAAGCATGGTGTCGTGGCCCGGAAAGGCGTGCGTGCCGAAGCGCTTCCCCGACTCCCCGGTGCCGAACACCTTGGGAACCTCCGTGAATCCGGGGATCCGGAGCCGTTCGATCATGGCCCGCATCGGTTCATCGTAGATGAAGTTGAAGACGATCAGGACCAGCTTCATGGCAGTTCCCCCGTGGTTCATCATTCGATGTTCCCTGTTCGATATTCGACATTCGCCTTGGCGACACGCATGGCATCACGCCTCCCCATGGCCGGTGGCTTCCGCCCCTAACGGGAGACGGAGGTGGGG
>JACQXP010000481.1 GCA_016208645.1 Candidatus Methylomirabilota bacterium
GCAGATACGCAGATTTCACCCCCACCCGAGCCCTCCCCCCTCTGAGGGGGAGGGGGTGGGAGGGGGGGTCTGCGGAATCTGTCGCGCCATAGGCGGACCCGCCCAGATCGTAAACGATACGACCTGGCAAGACCCGCCAAGGGCGGGCGTAATCTGCGGACAATTGGGCGGTTAAGCCTTGCCCTATGAACTCTCTGCGGATATACTCGGGCCGGTTCTGATGGTCGGAGCGAGCTTCGTGATGCCGCGAGGACCAAGGTCCTCGCGGCGTTTTGCTTTCTCCGGTCCGGCGCGGCCGTGGAGGCAAGGATCGTGCAGCAGGAATCCAGGAACGACATCCGCAACCTGGCCATCATCGCCCACGTGGACCACGGCAAGACCACGCTGGTGGACGCCATGCTGTGGCAGAGCGGGGTCTTCCGCGACAACGAGTACGTGGTGGAGCGGGTCATGGACTCCATCGACCTGGAGCGGGAGAAGGGCATCACCATCATGGCCAAGAACACCGCCATCTCCTACCGCGGCACCCGCATCAACATCGTGGACACCCCGGGGCACGCCGACTTCGGGGGCGAGGTGGAGCGGACCCTGAAGATGGTGGACGGGGTCCTGCTGCTGGTGGACGCCAGCGAGGGTCCCCTGCCGCAGACCCGCTTCGTCCTGCGCAAGGCCCTGGAGGCGAACCTGCCCCCCATCGTGGTCATCAACAAGATTGACCGCTCGGACGCGCGGACGCAGGAGGTCCTGGACGAGGTCTACGACCTGTTCATTGACCTCGACGCGACCGAGGAACAACTGGAGTTCCCCGTCTTCTACTGCAACGCGCGCAGGGGGCTCTGCCGCACGAAGCCGGAGGGTCCCGACGAGCCCCTCATCCCCCTGTTTGACGAGATCCTGCGGACGGTCCCTCCGCCGGCCTACGTGCCCGGCCATCCCCTGCAACTCTTGGTCACCACCCTGGATTACGACGACTACGTGGGGCGGCTGCTCATCGGCCGGATCTTCAACGGTCGCCTGCGCAAGGGCCGGGACGTGACGTTGTGCCGCCTTGACGGACAACGCGTCACGGCCAGGGTCACCGGGCTCTACGGGACCCAGGGCCTCCGCCGGGTCGAAATTGACGAGGCGGGACCGGGGGACATCGTCGCCGTCGCCGGCCTGGAGACGGCCAGCATCGGGGAAACCCTGTCCGATCCGGAAGACCCCCGACCGCTCCCACCGATCACGGTGGACGAGCCGACCCTCGCCATGCTGTTCTCCATCAACTCCTCCCCCATGTCCGGGCGCGAGGGACAGCACGTCACCTCCTCGAAGCTCAAGCAGCGCCTCGCCCGGGAGCTCCTCACGAACGTCTCCATCCGCATGGAGGAGACCGATTCTCCCGACACCTTCAAGATCTCCGGACGCGGCGAGCTGCAGCTCGCCATCCTGATCGAGATGATGCGGCGGGAGGGCTTCGAGATGTCCGTGGGGAAGCCCGAGGTCCTGACCCGGGAGGTGGAGGGCCAGCGGCACGAGCCCATGGAGATCCTGGTGGTGGATTGCCCCGACCAGTTCATCGGCGTGGTCACCCAGAAGATCGGGATGCGGCGGGGACGGATGATCAA
This sequence comes from Candidatus Methylomirabilota bacterium, assembly GCA_016208645.1. Classification (GTDB taxonomy): domain Bacteria; phylum Methylomirabilota; class Methylomirabilia; order Methylomirabilales; family 2-02-FULL-66-22; genus 2-02-FULL-66-22. The sequence goes on from JACQXP010000481.1 coordinate 1,608, forward strand.
GATGGTCAACCACGGGACCGGGCGCGTGCGGCTGGAGTTCCGCCTGCCGTCACGCGGCCTGATCGGCTTCCGCACGGAGTTCCTGACCGATACCCGGGGCACCGGCATCCTGAACCACCTGTTCGACGGGTACGAGCCGTGGCAGGGGGAGATCCCGCATCGCGCCACCGGCGCCCTGGTGGCGGACCGACCGGGGCGCGCGACGGCCTATGCCATCGGGCACCTGCAGCCGCGCGGAGTCCTGTTCGTGGCGCCGGGCGATGAAGTCTACGAGGGGATGATCGCGGGCGAGAACTCCCGCGACAACGACATTGACGTCAACATCACCAAGGAGAAGAAGCTCACCAACATGCGGGCCTCCACGGACGAGTCCACCGTCCAGCTCGTTCCCCCGCGCGTCATGAGCCTGGAGCAGGCCCTGGAGTTCCTCCGGGAGGACGAGCTGCTGGAGGTCACCCCCAAGGCCTTCCGCCTGCGCAAGAAGATCCTCCCCGCCCTCAAGCGGAAGGGCGTCCGGTTCAACTGACTCCCCGTCTCTCCGTCTTTTCGATTCTGCATTCCGCATTCGACCATTCGCCTTGTCCCCCTCTCTCCCCTGCCCCCCTGCTTTCCGCGGATCCGACCCAGTCGGTTTCACCGCACTAGGTGCCTGTCGGTTCGAGCTCTGAAGCCGACTTCGCTTTGACGTGATCAGGCATGTAGTGTATTGTAGTATAGATGCACATCCAACCGGAGGGAGGCCATGCGCACGGTCTTGTCGGTGAGCCTGCCCGAGCCTCTTGCTGCCGAGCTCAGCCGCCTGGCAACAGAGACGGGTCGGTCTAAGGGCGACATCGTGAAGGAGTCAGTCAGCCAGTACCTGTGGGAAGCGCGGTTCCGCGCGGTGCGGCGGCGGCTGATCCGCCGAGCGAAGCGGGCCGGCATGGTGACGGAGGACGACGTTTTCCGGGCGGTCTCATGAGGGCCGTGTTCGACACGAACGTCCTCCTGGCCGCCTTCGCCACCGAAGGCCTCTGCGCCACGCTGCTCCGGCGGGCCCGAAAAAGAGAGTTCCAGCTCATCCTGTGTCCAGGCATCCTCCAGGAGTTCCGGCGCGTCCTCCGAGGAAAGTTCACGGCTGCCCCAGAGGAGATTCGGAAGGCGGTTGCGCTGATCCAGGAGGCAGCAGAGGTGGTGACACCTGGCCCGGCACCGCTCCCCGGTGTCTGCCGGGACCGATCCGACGATGCCATTCTGGCCTGTGCGCTGGCCGCCCGGGCAGAGTTCCTGGTGACCGGGGACGATGACCTGCTGGAGGTGCGCACTTTCCAGAGAATCCGGATCGTCCGCCCACGCGATTTTGAGGCGCTCTTCACTGACTGATTGACTTCCGCCAGGGTTATCACGCCGTCGACCTGAGCCCATTCATGGCGGGCGGCTGAGCTTCCGCCACCACTCCACCCGCACGCGCGTGCGCGAATCACGGTGATTGCCCGGTTCTTCTGAGGGGCCGGCGGGGAGGGCACTATGCGACTCACATACGACCCTCGGCACAACATCGCCTACATCCGCCTCCGCGAGAAGCGCGCAGAGGTCGAGTCGATTCGCGTGAGCGACGAGCTGACGGTGGATCTCGCGCCCGACGGAATAATCTACGGCATCGAGTTGCTGAACGCGAACGAGCAGCTCCGCCGAGGAGATGCAGGAACACTCCTGGTAATCAATGA
>JACQXP010000482.1 GCA_016208645.1 Candidatus Methylomirabilota bacterium
CCGCCGAGTACGTGCTCTCGGCGGGCGACTACAGCGTGGTCCTCTGCGAGCGGGGCATCCGGACATTCGAGACCGCCACCCGCTTCACCCTGGATCTCAATGCGGTCCCGGTCCTCAAGAAGCTCAGCCACCTGCCGGTGATCGTGGACCCCAGCCACGGGACCGGTCACTGGGAGTACGTGACCCCCATGGCCAAGGCCGCCGTCGCCTGCGGCGCCGACGGCCTCATGGTCGAGGTGCACATGCGACCCGAGGTGGCGGTGAGCGACGGAGTCCAGTCGCTCAAGCCGGCCACCTTCCGCCGGCTGATGCAAGAGATCGCGCCCTTCGCCGAGGCCGCCGGGCGCACACTGTAGGCCAGGCCAGCCCGGTCTCCCAGGCCCAGGCCGTGCTCCCGTTGCGCCAGGTCGCAGGGTGGCGGGGACGTGCCGCCCGTCCGGGGTGGGCGCTGGTTCACAGGCCCTCGCGTTCCCGCCAGGCCCGGATTTGCCCCGCGTGATGGCGATAATGGTTCATGCCCACCTCGTGGATGATCTTGTCCGCCGTGCGACCCTGCGCCAATCGGTTTTCCGGCAGAGCCGTTACTGCCTGCCGGAATCTGGCAAAGGAGTCGGCCAGCTCCTGCTCCACCGCCGCCACCGGAGTCTGCCTGGCCGCCTCCGCCCAGCGCGCGTTCCACGCGTCGAAGTCTGAGTAGTCCACGCCCTACGGGACGGGTCTCTCGCCCCGCGCCAGGCGTGCCAGCGCCGGCGCCATCTCGCGGTGCCAGCCGGCGATGTGCACCAGGATGTCCTTGACGCTCCAGGTGCCCTGCATCACGACCCGCCTCTGCGCTTCGCCGAGATCCCGATACGTGCGCTGAAGCTCGGCGAACGCCTCATCCAGTTCCGCCAGCAGCGAATCTCGCCTTCCAGCTTCCGTCCTCATGGCCCTCCCTTTCGCGGATCGACCGTCTCAGATTGCCTGACCGGTGCAGCCTGCCGGAGATTTCGGGGTCGCCAGGAGCGCCGGCCCGTCGGGTATTTCCACCATGGTCCCCTCCCTCCGCGGGCTGGGTGATTCACCCTTCCACAGACGGCCAGGAGGCTCGGGGTGTACCGGCCTGGCAGCCTCCTTCCGTCTTCGGCCAATTTTCCCTGAGAGCCTTGGCGTTTGCGAAGATAGTACCCGGACGCATCCGGGGCTCCTTGGCGCGGCCCGAGCAGCCGGGCCGTTCGGTAGGCCGCGGATCCGGCCCGGAGCCCCGCCGGCCCCCCTCTGGGGGGGCGGGGCGACCCGGAGGAGCCGGCCCTGCCCCGCCCGCTGGGCGGGGCTCCGTCATGGACCGGCGTGCCGAGGGGCGTGCCGGGGAGCCCCCGGATAAGTTTCATGGGTCGTGGTGACCATCCCTGGTCATGAGCACTTGGCGGTGAGATGGGTGGGATCACCGGAGGCCGCACTGCGACGGGGATGCAAGATCGGGGCTGGGCATCGGCTCCGTCTGCTGGAGCCGCCTCCCCAGCGCGATCAGCGTCCGCCCCAGGCGCGCTCGAAAGCGCGGCCACCCGCGCGGGCGGGCCCTCGCTACGAGACCCAGCGCCTGCGCCCGATCCGCCGTGCGTTGCACCTCACGCATCCGCTCCACCAGCACGACCTCGTCGAAGTACCAGTGCACCATGGCCCTTCCCCCACATGCATGAAACCTTGCCCAAGGATCAGCGGCTCACAATTTCCAGGACCTCCCGCAGGCCCCACGCCAACCCTTGCAGAGACGCGGGCAGCGCCACGGAGGCGGCCAATGCGACCACCACGGTTCCCAGCACCGCGCCCGCCCGCCGCAGGCTCCAGCCCTGCCAATCTGCGGAGAGAACCGGCCGTTCCTCCTCCGGGTCCGCCCCGCGGCTCAGGGCCTTCCAGGCCAGGACCCGCGCCACCTCCCGCTCGCGATCGCGAATCACCTGCTGGGCGTAATATCTCTGGAACATCTTCCCCTCCCTCCTGCCCCCTGCTTTCTGCCTTCTGCACTCTGCCCCCGTCTCACCGCTTCTCCGGCGCGGCCACCCGCTCTCCCCCAAGGCGCACCCTGGCCTGCCGCCAGGCCGCCTGCATCGCGCCCGGCCCCTGGCACACCCACACCCCTGCCACGGTCAACAGCCCTCCGAAAAGCTGGAGGGGCGTCAGGCGCTCGCCCAGCACCCACCAGGCCATGCCGCCCAGGAGGTAGAACAGGTCCCCCAGCAGCAACCTCGCGCTGGCCGTGCTTCCCAGACCGTCGGGCCGGGCCACCAGGACGACGCCGACCATGCACACCACCGTCCCGGCGATCTGGCTGCGCGTGATCTGCTCCCGCGCCAGCCGCGCCGCCAGCAGCATGGTCCAGATCGGGCTGGTGGTCGGCGGGATGATGGCCCCGTGGGAGGCTGGCGCAAAGATGAGGCCCAGGAAGAACAGGACATGGTTCAGGAACGTCCCGAGGACCCCCACGCCCAGCAGGACCCACAGGTCGCTTCGGCGTAACTCCCGCCAGGAAGGCAGGTGCCGGCCGAACAGGACCATCAGGGCCAGGGAGGCCAGCCCGTACCGCAGGACGCCGACGGTCATCGGGGGGAGGTCCCGGATGGCCAGTTTCCCGGCCACGGGCGTCCCGCCCCAGATTGCCGTGCAGAGCAGGATGAGCGGGTAAATCCGGGCCAGCGACGTGGCGCCGGGTCTGCTTTCAGCGCCGGCCACGGCGCCCTCCCCGGACTGCCTCGCCCGCCGCCAGCCGCGCCAGCCGCTGCCGCAGCATCTCCAGTCCGCCCTTGTCCAGCGTCCGATCGTCCACGATGATCTCTGTCCCACGGGGTGCCATGGCCCGGATCTTGGCCGCCACCAGCCCAGAGCAGACCACCACCCGGGCCTCCTTCAACATCCGCCTGAGGCTCGCCGGTTCGGCGCCGCAGCCCATGACGAGCTGGATGTTCTTGAGTCCCGCGTTCTCGATGGAGAGCCTCACGTTCTGGCTGCCGCTCCACTCGTTGCACGCCACGCCGACCTTGGTCCCCTCCGGCAGGGCCGTGAGGCGCATCAGGGTCTCCAGGCTGGCCTCCGCCATGAGGCCCACGACCTCGGTATCCGCCTTGCGGAGCAGCTTCTGCACCTCGTGGATATGCCAGAAGGTCGTGATCACCAGGGCGTATCGCCTGAGAAACCCCGGCGACCGGCGGTAGGCCCCCTCCAGATCCGGGAGCAGCAGCGCGTCCACCTGGAGGGGCAGGGTCTGCTCCAGCTCCTGGCTGAAGTGGCGGAGCTGGGGCCGGTTGCACTCTGTGAAGAGCGCCCGCAGCTTCTGCGGCGCCAGGGGCGGCGCCGCGTGGGCGCGGGTGTACAGGGCCGCGGCGAATTCCGCCGCGCCGAAGCCCAGCCGCCCCGCCTGCTCCAGAGCGTCGTCCACCACCCTGGCCAGGGTCGTCATGCGCGGCGGCGGCGCCTGGCCCCCACCCCGCGCCTGGGCCACAAACGTTCCCCGTCCCTTCTCGCACCTGAGGTACCCTTCCCGTTCCATGTCGGTGAACACCCTGGCGGCTGTGTTGCGGTTGATGCGCAGGAAGCCGGCGAGCTGCCGCACCGTGGGCAGCTGAGTCCCCGGCGGCAACTGCCCCGCCTGGATCAGGTGGGCGATCTGCGCCTTGAGCTGCACGTGGATGGGAAGCTGGCTCTGCCGGTTGACCTGAAGGTCCATGCGCCGTCCTCAGTCTTAGTGTCATAGGACA
>JACQXP010000523.1 GCA_016208645.1 Candidatus Methylomirabilota bacterium
AACCAGTTCTTCACGGGTGCGTGGCAGGCGCTCAAGCACCGCTCGGCCAACATGCACACGTTGATCGCCATGGGGACGGGGATCGCCTGGGTCTACTCGACGATTGCCCTGCTGTTCCCGCAGCTCTTCCCGTCGTCCGAGTTCACCGAGGTGTACTACGACGTGACCGTGGTCGTGACGGCGCTTGTCGTCCTCGGACTCGCCATGGAGTTGAAGGCCAAGGGACGCACCTCGGAGGCCATCAAGAAGCTCATCGGCCTCCAGGCCAAGACGGCCCGGGTCATTCGGGACGGGAAGGAGGTGGACATCCCGGTCGAGGAAGTGCTCGTCGGTGACACGGTCATCGTCCGCCCGGGGGAGAAGGTTCCGGTGGATGGGGAGGTGATCGAAGGGACCTCGGCCGTGGACGAGTCCATGATCACCGGCGAATCCCTCCCGGTCGAAAAGCGGGTGGGGGATGAGGTGATCGGGGCGACGATCAACAAGACCGGGAGCTTCAAGTTCCGGGCGACCAAAGTGGGCAAGGACACCGCCCTCGCCAACATCATCCGGATGGTCCAGGATGCCCAGGGCTCAAAGGTCCCTATCCAGCGGATCGTGGACGTCGTCTCCGGCTACTTCACGCCGTCGGTGGCGATCCTGGCCATCCTCGGCTTCATGCTCTGGTACACCTTCGGGCCGGAGCCGCGAATTGTCTTTGCTTTGATCGTGGCGGTGACCACGCTGATCATCGCCTGCCCCTGCGCCCTGGGGATGGCGACGCCGATGTCGCTGACCACCGGCGTCGGCCTGGGGGCGCTGAACGGTATTCTGATCCGCTCGGGGGAATCGCTGCAGGCGGCCAAGGGGCTCCAGACCATTATCCTGGATAAGACGGGAACGATCACCAAGGGGAAACCCGAACTCACCGATCTTGTGACAACGGGCGGATTCAAGCAGGAAGAGGTGCTCCGCCTGGCGGCGGGAGTGGAGAAATCCTCCGAGCACCCCCTGGCCGCGGCCATCGTGGAAGAAGCCCGGGCGCGCGAGCTGACGCTCAAGGATGCCGACACGTTCAATGC
>JACQXP010000030.1 GCA_016208645.1 Candidatus Methylomirabilota bacterium
ACAATGACTACAATGGTGGCACCGTCTGGATATGTACACGGGAAAGGGGGAGCGGTCATGCCCGTTCTGAACATTCGCAATCTGCCAGCCGGGGTTCATGCGCGCCTCCGCATGCGTGCGGCGCGAGCCGGGCGCAGCATGGAGGCCGAGGCGCGGGCCATCCTGGCGGCGGCATGCATGGAGGACGATGCTCGCCGGCCTGCATCTGTCTTGCAGGATTGGGTGGGTGAGCTGTATGGCGCCAAGAAACCCCGGAAGGTGGTTGAATCCTTGATCGCCGAGCGACGCCGGGAGCACGCCAAGGAATGATCGCCCTCGACGCGTCGGCACTCCTGGCGTTTCTCTTTCGCGAGGCAGGACACGAGCGCGTCGGTGCCGAGATGGAGACCGCCTGCTTGTCGGCGGTCAACCTGTCCGAAGTAATCGGTCGGTTCGTGCGCGATGGGCATGATGCGCGCACGGTGCTGCACCGCCTGACCTCCACGAGCATCGAGATTGTTCCCTTCACCGCGGCCGACGCTGCGCTTGCGGCCTCGCTTGTTCCCGTGACCCGGCCACTCGGCCTCTCGCTCGGCGACCGCGCCTGCCTCGCCCTGGCACTCGCCAGAAGAATGCCCGCGGTCACTGCCGATCGGACGTGGGCGCGGTTGAAAATCGGCATAGACATCCGGGTGGTGCGATAGCGGTGATGCGGGAGGTTGCCGCTTTCCTCGCCTTCCGGCGATGTCCGAGCGCCGGCAAGACTGCAGGTTCTGCCGCATCTGACTCCCCCGCCGCCCCGCCCAGCCGGCATGCACCCCGGGTCAGTCGGTAGTAACCCAGCAACCAGGGCGTCACCCCGCCGGTCTCGCTGGCGAAGTTGGTCGCCATGGCGGGCATGACGATCCGGTTCGGCACCCGCATGCGCCGGATGAGGAGGGGCGCGAAGAGATGGGGATAGGTCGGGTGCATCGCTCACCTGGCTCCGTCGGCAACTCAGTTGTACCCGAACAGCCTGGGGATCAGCATGGAGAGGGCCGGAATGTAGGTCACGAGGACCAAGACCACGATCTGCCAGAGCAGGAACGGCCACACCGCCCGGACCAGGCGCTCCATCGAAATCCGGGCGATCCCGCCGGCCACGAAGAGACACACGCCCACCGGGGGCGTGAGCAGCCCGATGACCAGGTTCAGCACCACGACGAATCCGAAGTGGAGCGGCTGGACCCCATAGCTCATCGCGATGGGTGCCAGGATGGGGACGAACATGATCATGGCGGCGCTGAGGTCCATGAGGCAGCCCACGATGAGCAGGAAGACGTTCACGAGCAGGAGGAACAGCCAGGGGCTGGGAGCCGTGGCGCGCAGGAACCCCCCCAGCAGGCGGGGGACCTGCTGCGTGGTGAGCAGCCAGGAGACGATGTTGGCGGTGGCGATGAGCATGAAGACCACCGAGGTGGTGACCGCGCTCCGCACCAGGGCCGGCGGGATGTCCCGCCATTTGAGCTCGCGCGTCACCAGGAATCCCACCAGGAGCGCGTAGGCCACCGCCACCGCCGCCGCCTCGGTGGGGGTGAAGACCCCGCCCAGGATTCCGCCCACGATGATCACCGGCATGAGCAAGGCCGGGATCACCTGCCACAGGCGCACCAGGAATGCGTGCCAGGAGGGCAAGCGGGGCCGGACGGGGTATCCGCGGCGGCGCGCGATGACGTAGGCGATGGCCATCATCCCCAGCCCCATGAGGATGCCGGGGATGACCCCCGCCAGGAACAGGCCGGCGATGGAGACCCCCCCGGCCGCCAGGGCATAGATCACCATGGGGATGCTGGGGGGGATGATGGGCCCGATGGTCGAGGCCCCGGCGCAGACGCCGCTCCCGAAGTCTATGTCGTATTCCTTCTCCATGGCCGGGATCAGGACCGCACCCAGCGCCGCCGCATCCGCCACGGCCGACCCGCTGATCCCCGCGAAGACCATGCTCCCCACGATGTTGACGTGGGCCAGGCCTCCCCGGATGTGGCCCACCAGCGCGTCGGCGAACTTCAGGAGGCGGTCCAGGATCCCCGAGGTGGTCATCAGCTCGCCCGCCAGGATGAAGAACGGGATGGCCATGAAGACGAAGCTGTCCACCCCCGTGAACATCCGCTGCGGGACCAGCCAGAGCGACACCTTTCCCCAGGCCAGGATCCCGGCCACCGCGGCCAGTCCCAGCCCGAAGGCGATGGGGACCCCGATGACCACGGTCACCACGAATGTGACGGCCAGGATCGTCAGCATGGATCCCCCCAAGCACGCGCCCTCATCGGACCTCTTGCCTCGATGGCGTCGCCAACTGGACCAGCATGAGGAGGCTTCCCACCGGGATCGCCAGGTAGGGCCAGGTCATCCGGATCCCCGCAACCGGACTCCATTGATCCCAGAGGTTGGAGACCAGGAAGGCCCCATAGCCGATGACGATCAGGAGGAAGCCCGCGACTGCCCCGCGGGCCAGTCCCTTCAGCCAGGCGGCAAGCCGCGGCGGCACCCGTTGCACCAGCAGTTCCACCCCCACGTGTAGTCCCTCTCGCAGGGCAAGGCTGGCCCCCAGGAATCCCAGCCAGATCATCAGGTAGCGTCCGACCTCCTCGGACCAGGGAATGGAGGAGCCCAGGACATACCGGAAGAACACCCCCGCCACCACGATCACCACCAGGATGGCCATCAGGATCATGATCACAATTTCCGTGCAGCGCCGGAGCGCGGCGCTGAACTGCTCAGGCATGGGTCATCCTCCCACCGGCAGGACCCGGGCACGGGGAAGTCCGTGCCCGGGTCCGCGACCACCACGCGGGTCGTCGGGCGACGGGCGTCTACTTCCCAACCACCAGCGACGCCTCGGCCTCTGCGACGGCCTTCTGCACCTTCTCGACCCACCGCTTGCCCGCCTTCTCCTCCACGAACTTGATCACCGGCGGCTGCGTCGCCTTCCGGAATGCCTGCAGCTCCGGCTTCGAGGGGGCGTGGATCTCCATCCCGGCCTTGCGCAACGTCTCCAGCCCCAGCAAGGAATTGATCTGCTGGATGGACCGGCCGACGTTGCCCCCCACCACCGCCGCCTCCTTGATGATGTTCCTGAGGTCCGGGGGCAGGGACAGGAAGAACTTGTCGTTGATGAAGATGAAATCCGGGCTGTAGAGGTGCCCGTCCAGCGTCAGGTACTTCTGGACCTCGTTCAGCTTGGCGTAGACGATGGTGGAAACCGGGTTCTCCTGGCCGTCCACCACCTTGGTCTGGAGGGAGGTGTAGACCTCGGGCCACGGGATCGGCGTCGGGTTGGCGCCCAGCGCCTTCACCATGGCGACGTGGGCGGGATTCTCCATGGTCCGGATCTTCAGCCCCTTCATGTCATCCGGGCCGCGGACCGCCCGCGTCGAGTTTGTGAAGTTTCGGAAGCCCGTCTCGCCGTAAGCCAGGACCCGGATCCCCGTCTTCTTCCGCACCTCCTCGGCCAGTTCCGTGCCGAAGGGGCCGTCCATCACTTTCCAGGCCACCGGCTCCGACCCGAAGAGATAGGGGATCCCCAGGACCAGAACCTCGGGAACGAAGCCACTGATGGGTCCGTCGGCGGTGGAGGTCATCTCGATGGTTCCCAGCTTCACCCCCTCGACTGCCTCCCGCTCGCCGCCGAGCTGCGCGGCCGGATACACCTCGACACTGATCCGCCCTCCGCTCCTCGCCTCCACGGTGTGCTTGAAGGCGATCGCCATGGCCTGCTTCTTGGAGACAAACAGGTCCCCCGGATCCACGTGGGCAAACTTGATGACGATCGGCTTCTGCTGTGCCGCGGCGGCCGCCGCCGCGCCGGCCCAAAGGAGCAGCGCCCCCAGCCCGACCGCCATTCCCCACATCCTGACACTCCGATGCATTCTCATCACCCTCCTCCCGGACGGCGTCGCGCCGTCCTGTGTGTTGCGTCCACCTTCCTGCGTCCTATGACCACACGCACCGGCTGCCTGACCTCGGCCATCGGCCTCAGTCGATCAGCCAGCCGCCGTTGATGTCCACGATCTCGCCCGGAAGGAATGATCCTTTCGCGGCGCAACGCCCCCTCGGGAGATTGGCCGTCAGCGACTGCCGCCGGAGGGGGACGCTCCCGGTGCGGCGCGGCTGCCTGGCAGCCGACCCACTGCCTCCTCCGCGTGGAGGACCCCGTCCCGTTCCAGCTCCGCCACCTGCGCCACGGAATAGCCGAGGATCGTGCAGAGGATCTCGCGGTTATGTTGTCCCAAGAGCGGCGCCGGCGTTCGCGGCGTCACATCGGCATCCGAAAACGTGAAGGGGACGTTGGGCAGCGTCACCCGGCCCAGCACGGGATGCTCCTGCTCGAAGAGCATGCCGCGCGCCCGGACCTGGGGATCGGCGACCACCTGGTCAATCCGCTGGACCGGGGCGCAGGGGACACCGGCCGCGTCCAGCGCGGCCACGCATTCCTTGAGCGAGGGCTGCGCCGTCGCCCACTCCCCGATCCGCCGCAGGATCTCCTCCCGGTGGGCGTTCCGCCCGATGGTGTCCTGGAACCGGGGGTCCGCCGCCAGCGGCTCCCCGCCCATCAAGAGGGCCATGCGCTTCCAGGCCTCGTCCATGTGGGCGGCGATGGCGACGTAGCCGTCGCGGGCGGTGAAGACGCCGTAGGCGGTGGACTGGGGGAGGTCGCATCCGCTGCGAGTCAGGATATCGGTGCCGCCACTCAGGCTGTAGTGCTGGATCGCGAATTCATGCAGCGCCACCATGCAGTCGTAGAGGGCGATGTCAATGTGTCGTCCCCGGCCGGTCGCGTGCCGCCCGACCAGGGCCGCGCACACGGCCGCCACGCCGTGGATCCCGGCGAACCCGTCGGCGATGGGCAGGCGGAGCACCGGCTGCGGCTCTCCCGGCACGCCCACCAGTTCCATGACCCCGCTCCGGGCCTCGGCCAAGAGGCCGTAGCCCGCGCGTCCGGCGTAGGGGCCCGTGCGGCCGTAGGCGGAGATCGAGCAATAGACCAGGCCCGGGTTGATGGCCGACAGCTCCGCGTAGCCCAGGCCCAGCCGGTCCAGGACGCCGGGCCGGTAGTTCTCGATCAGGACGTCCGCGATGCGCACCAGCCGGCGCAGGACCTCCAGCCCCCGCGGATCCTTGAGGTTCAGGCACACGCCCTTCTTGCCCATGTTCTGCTGGAGGAAATAGCCGCTCTGCCCGTCCACGTGGTAGGGATGGGTGCGGGCCTCCTCGCCGGCGGGGGGTCGCTCCACCTTGATGACCTCGGCCCCCAGGGCGGCCAGGCACCGGGTGAGATAGGGCCCCGCCAGGAAGTGGGTGATGTCAATGACGCGAACGCCCGCGAGCGGAAGTGACTGGTCGGGCATGCGGATTCAGGCCTCCCCCGCCCCGTTCCGCCGGGGGATCATGAGGCGGTGCTCACCCTGCTGGATGATCTCGCCGCGCTGGTTGATCAACTCCGGCATAACCTCTCCCCCTCGTGTCCAGTAATTTTCCAGGGATGGTAGAAACCCTTGCCTTCACGCCAAGCAAGATACTCCCTTCCCCCTGGAGGGGGGAAGGCAAGGATGGGGGTGAGAGGGTCGCCGATTCCACCCCCACCTGCATCCTCCCCCGTCAACGGGGAGGAGAGGGTTGGGCCGGGAGCAGGTGGATATTCAGTCGATGACCGACCCGCCGTTCACGTCCATGATCTCCCCGGTGATGTAGCTGGCCAGGTCCGACGCCAGGAACACCACGGCGTTGGCGACCTCGTCGATCGTCCCGAAGCGGCCCTGCGGGATGCCGGAGATGGCCAGGTTGTCCAGCTCCGGGATGGTCAGCTTCCGCATCGGGGTCTGGATGGTCCCGGGGGCCACGGCATTGACCAGGATGTTGTAGGGGGCCAGCTCGTGGGCCGCGAACCGCGTCAGGGCCGAGACGCCGGCCTTGGAGGCGGCATAGTGGGAGGCGGCGGGGCCGGAGAAGCCGATCTTGGCCGCCTGGGAGGAGATGCTGACGATCCGCCCGTAGCGCTGCCGCATCATGATGGGGGCCACGGCCTTGATGCAGTGGAAGACCCCCTTGAGGTTCACGGCCATCACCAGGTCCCACTGGTCAGGCTCGATCTCGTGCACCAGGATCTTCCGGCCATCCTTCTTCGGCGAGATGCCCGCGTTGTTCACCAGGATGTCAACCCGTCCGAATTCCGCGGCCACCCGGTCCACCATCGAGCGGACCTGGTCCCAGGAGGAGACATCCACCGGAAAGCCGAGGGCCTTCCCCCCCAGGGCCCGGATGCGGGACGCCGCGGACTCGGCCGTCACCTGATTCTGGTCCACCACGATCACGTGGCTGCCCTCGGCCGCCAGCTTCTGCGCGATCCCCTCGCCGATGCCCTGCCCGCCCCCGGTGACGATGGCGATCCGATCTGTCAGGTGCGTATTCATTCTGCGCCGTCCTCCTGGCCAAGGTAATTCACGTATCCCTTTGTGAATTCTCCGGATTAGCGGTACCGCCCGTAAATCTCGTTGACGTCCCAGATCCCGGAGGCCGGGACGCGGACGCTCTTGTCCATGATGACGTCCAGGACCGTGGGCTCGTCCCGGCGGATCGCCTCGGCGAGCGCGGGTCCCAGCTCCTCTGGGTCCTCGATCCGGCGGCCGTGGGCCCCATAGGACTCCCCCATCTTGGCGAAGTCGGGATTGTAGATCTCGCGGGTGCCCTCGCGGACGAACTCCGTCCCCAGGAACCGGCCGAAATGCTTCTGCTGCATCCCGTAGATCACACCGAAGGAGAAGTTATTCATGACGAGCCAGATCACCCCCAGCCCGTACTCGACGGCCGTGGCCACGGCCGGGCTCACCGACCCGAAGGCCCCGTCCCCGACCAGGGCCACAACGGCCTTCGACGGGGCGCCGACCTTGGCCCCGATCGCCGCGGCCGGCCCGAAGCCCATGGTGGCGAAGCCGCCCGGCGGGAGCTGCGTCCGGGGCTCGTAGATGGGGAACTGCTGGGCCACGCCGTTCTTGTTCCAGCCGGTGTCGGTGAGGATGATCCCGTCGCGGGGCAAGGCCCGGCGGAGCTCCCAGAGGATACGCTCGGGCCGGATGGGCCGGGCGTCGGACTGCTGGTGCCGGCCCACCTCCGCCTCGAACCATTCCTGGTAGGCGCGCCGCAGGTCCCGCACCCGGGCCGCCTGATCCGCGGGCCCGCTTCGCGGGCTCCGCCGACGGCCCGTCAGCGCCTCCAGAAACTGCCGCAGCACCGCGCCCGCGTCTCCCTGGATCCCCACGGCCACCGGGTAGATCTTCCCGATCTCCTGGGGATCAATGTCCACGTGAATGAGCTTCGTCGGCGGAATGCTGAAGGTCTGGCCGGGGATCCAGGAGCTGGAATCCATCTCCGAGAATCGGGTCCCCACGGCCAGGAGCACGTCCGCCTCGCGCGTGAGGCGATTGCCCACGGGCGATCCGAAGAGGCCCGTGATCCCGAAGCAGAGGGGGTGATCCTCGGGGACGGCCCCCTTCCCCATGATGGTGGTGGCCAGGGGGATCCCGGTGGCCTCGACGAACTGTCGCAACTGCCGGTGGGCATCCCCCAGGATCACGCCGCCGCCGGCATAGATCACCGGCCGCTCCGCGGCCAGGAGCAGGTCCAGGGCCCGATCCACCTCGGCGGGATCGCCCAGGACCCGGCCGGCCGGCCGCCGCGCGGTCGCGTCGGGGATCGGGAGATCCACGGGCCGGGAGAACAGGTCCATGGGCACGTCAATGAACACCGGGCCGGGGCGGCCCGTCACGGCGAGGCTGAAGGCGCGCGACAGGATGTCGGGCAGCATGCTGGGATCGTGCACCCGCCAGGCCTTCTTCACGAAGGGCCGGTAGATCTCCCACTGGGAGCCGTCGGCGTGGAGCTTGATCTCCTGGTGCGGGTCCTTCCCGAACATGTAGCTGGGAATGTCCCCGGCGATCACCACCATGGCCGACGAGTCCAGCGCGGCCGTGGCGACGCCGGTCACGGCGTTGGTCATCCCCGGGCCCACGTGCAGCAGGGCCACCCCGGGCTTGTGCGTCACCCGGAAGTAGCCATCGGCCGCATGCGAGGCGACCTGCTCGTGCCGGACGCCCACGTACCGGATCTTGGTGTCCGCCAGGCCGTCCAGGACGGCCAGGTTGGTGTGCCCGCACAGCCCGAAGACCACCTCAACTCCCTGCGCCTCCAGGAATCTTGCGACGTACTCACCTGCCGTCATCATGATGGCTCATTCCCCCGTGCGTCTCTCGAACTGGACACCGCCTCGTCACCGCCCCAGATACAGCCGCTTCACCCGTCCATCGTTCCGGATGGCCTCGCCCGATCCCTCGTACCGGTTCTTCCCCAGCTCCAGGACGTAGGCGTAGTCCGAGATCTCCAGCGCCTTGGCCGCGTTCTGCTCCACCATGAGGATGGTCTGGCCTCGCTTCCGCAGGCCCTCGATGATCCGGAAGATCTCCTTGAACACCAGGGGGGCCAGGCCCAGCGTCGGCTCATCCAGCAGGATCAGTCTGGGCTGCAGGAGGAGCGACCGGCCCATCTCCAGCATCTGCTGCTGGCCGCCGGAGAGATCCCCCGCGCGGTCCTTCCGCTTCTCGCGCAGGATGGGAAACGTCTCGTACACCCGCTCTACCTCGGCCAGGAGCTCGGGCGAACGCTTGCGGATGTAGGCCCCCAGGAGGAGATTCTCCTCCACGGTCATGAGGGGGAACACGTTACGTCCCTGCGGCACGAAGGTCATCCCCCGGCGGAGGAGCACCTCGGGCGACCGGTTCGTCACCTCCTCCCCGGCGAAGAGCACGCGCCCCTGCTGCACCGGCAGGAGGCCGAAGATGGTCTTGAAGACCGTGGATTTGCCGGCCCCGTTGGGCCCGATGATGGAGACGATCTGCCCCGGCTCCACCTTCAGGGTGACGCCGTGGAGGATCTCCATCTTGCCGTAGCCGGCGTGGATGTCGTGGACTTCCAGCAAGGCCATGTCTAGCTCCCGAAGTAGGCGTCCATGACGTCGGCATTGTCATGGATCTCCGCCGGGGTGCCCTCGGCGATCTTTTCCCCCTGGCTCAGCACCACGATCCGGCGGCACAGGGACATCACCACTTCCATGTTGTGCTCGATGACCACGAAGGTGTACCCCCGGGCGTTGAGGTCCTGGATGTGGGTGACCAGGGCCTTGATCATGGTGGGATTCACGCCGGCCATGGGCTCGTCCAGCAGGATGACCTGGGGATCGGGCATCAACGCCATCCCGAAGTCCAGCAGCTTCTGCTGCCCGTAGGACAGGTTCGCCGCCAGATTGTCCTTGACGCCGGAGAGGCCCAGGTACTCCACGAGCTTCAGCGCCCGGTCCGTCTCCTCCGTCTCGTCCCGCCGGAGCAGGCGGGTGAAGAGTGTCCCCGTCCGTTCCTGCGCCGCCATGAGCAGGTTCTCCAACACGGTCATCTCCGGGAAGAGCTGGATGAGCTGGAAGGTCCGGGAGATCCCCCGGTGGTACACGGCGTCGGCGGTGAGCTTCGTGATGTCCTCGCCCTGGTAAAACACGTGCCCCCGGGATGGCCGCAGGACCCCCGTCACGCAGTTGAAGAGGGTCGTCTTGCCGGAGCCGTTCGGCCCGATGAGGCCCAAAAGCTCCCCCGGCTCGACGCTGAGGCTCACGTGGCTCAGCGCCGACAGGTGAAAGAAGTGCTTGCTGAGCTGGCGGATCTCCAGAAGTGGCATCCTGGTTCTCCCGCTCCGCGGCTACTCGGGCTCCAGCACGGCGGCCGGCTCCGGGGGCGGCGGCGGGTGGGCCGGGCTGACCGTCCGGCGGGTCAGCCGGCAGACCATCCAGTCCCAGGCCGCCACCAGCCCCTTCGGCATGAACAGCATCATCAGGATGACTGCCAGGGAGAAGATGATGAGGTAGAACCCCTCGGAGGCCCGGAGCAGTTCGGGCAAGAGGGTCACCACCACCGCGCCGATGAAGGGTCCCTCGAACCGCCCCAGCCCGCCCATGACCACCATCATCAGGAACTGGATGGACCGGTCCAGGGTGAAGGCCCCCGGGTCAATGTAGGTGAGGAGCGGGGCGAACAGGGCCCCGCCGATCCCGGCGTAGGCCGAGCCGATGGCGAAGGCCATGAGCTTGTAGTTCCGCAGGCTCACCCCCACCACCTCGGCCCGCATCTCGTTCTCCCGGATGGCCCGGAAGGCCCGGCCCCACCGCGAGTGGAGGATCCAGTAGGCGGAGGCCACCACCAGCGTGGCCCAGCCCAGGATGTAGTAGTAGTAGGCCCGGTCCGACAGGAACCGGAGCGGCCCCCAGTGCGGTCGCCCGATCCCCGAGATCCCGAAGGAGCCCCCGGTGAGCGATTCCCAGTTGCGGAGCACCAGGAACACGATGATGTTGAACCCCAGGGTCACCATGGCCAGGTAGTGGTGCTTGACCTTGAGGGCCGGGAACCCCAGGACGAGTCCCCACAGGAAAGCAATGGCCGTCCCGACGATGATCCCGCCCTCGAATGGAACCCCCAGGGGACCCAGGATCGCCACGGCGTACGATCCGAAAGACATGAACCCCGCGTGGGCCAGGGAGATCTGTCCCGCGTACCCGAGGGTCAGGTTCAGGCCGATGGCCAGGATCAGATAGACCAGCGTCAGGCTGGCCAGGTAGAGCTTGTACTGCTCCAGGAAGAGGGGGAACAGCAGGAGGATCGCCCCCCCCCCCAGGAGCCCCAGCGCCCGCCAGCCCCTCACGCGCCTCTCCCCCCTACATCCACTCTTCCTTGATGCCCCACAGCCCCTCCGGCTTGAGCAGCAGGACGCCGATCAACATGATGAGGGCGAAGGCGTCCCGGAACTGGTTCGAGATGTAGGCGGCCGAGTAGGTCTCGACCAGCCCCACCAGAAGGCCCCCCAGCAGCGCCCCCCGGATCTGGTTGAAGCCCCCGATGATCGCCGCGTAGAAGGCCTTCAGGCCGATCCCGATGCCGATGTCGTACTTCACCAGGTACACGGGGGCGACCAGGATGGCCGCCACCGCGGTGAGCGCCGCGTTCAGCATGAAGGTCAGTCCCACCAGCCGGGAGACGTTGATCCCCAGGACCGCGGCCAGGTTCCGGTTCTGGGCCACGGCCTGCATGGCCCAGCCCAGCTTCGTCCGCCGAATGGCGAGCTGCAGGGCCCCGATGACGAGGGCCGCGAAGAGGACGTTCATCAGCTCCTCGCGGGTGAAGATCACCTCCCCCACCCGGATCGGCGCCCGTGAGAAGAGGGCGGGGAAGGGCAGGGCCAGCGGCGTCCAGAACTGTTGCAGCGAGTACCGGATCAGCATGCTCAGGCCGATGGTGGCGATCACCAGGGGCAGGACCCCCATCTTGAGCAGCCGTTCCACCAGCACCGCCTTGACCAGCAGGCCCAGGAGCAGGGTGGACACGACGAGGGTCGCCAGGAGCGCGGCCGCGAAGGGCAGGCGGAAGACCGTCCAGAACAGGACCATGAGGAACGCCGGGAGGACCACGAACTCCCCCTGGGCGAAGTTGATGGTATTAGAGGTCTGCCACAGGAGCACGAAGCCGATCGCCGCCATGGCGTAGATGGCCCCGATGGAGACGCCAGCCACGAACAGTTGCAGGACATCCGTCAATCCGAAGGCTCCCCTGGTAGCGTGCCGGGGGGCGGGCGGACGCCCGCCCCCCGAGCGATCACCGGCACGCCCGCTTGGTGTAGGGCCCGCCCAGCATGCCCACGACCTTGATCACCTCGGATTTCCGGTTTTTCACCTGTACGATAAAGCTGCCCCGATCAGTATCGCCCTTATCATCCACGTACACGTCCATGAGGAGCCCCGGCTCCTCGGCTGCGGTGAACAGATTGTTGTGGAGGCAGTCGCGGACCTTGGCCTGGTCGAAGGCACCCACCCGCTCGACCGCCGCCTTGACCATGTGGGTGCCGATGTACGCCTTGAAGCCGTTGTGGTCCGGGACCCGCCCGTACTTCTCCTGGAACCGCCGGCCCACGTCCAGCATGCTGGGGACCGGCGAGGCCGCCGTCATCGGCACGTGGCACTTCGCGCCGTTCATCGCCTCGCCACCCGGATCAATGGTGGTCTGGGCGCAGAGGTTGTCACCCACCGGCTCCACGGCGAGTCCCAGCTTGCGAAGCTGGATCATGAGGCGCGCATTCTCCTCCTCATGGCTGTAGATCATGAGGTGGGTGGCCCCGGAGGCCCGTACCCGGGTGAGTTCCGCCGTGAAATCCGCCTGCTGCGGCTCCGTGGAGAGGTCTGCCACGACCGACTTCCCCCGGTCTTTCAGGAACTTCAGGAACATCTCCCGGCCGCCCCTTCCGAAGGCGTTGTTCACGTAGATCAGGGCGATCTTCTCCGCCTTGAGGTCCTCCGCCACCCAGCGGACCAGCTTGGCAAACCCGATCTGCTGGGTGAAAGACGTCAGGAAGATGTTGGGGTTTCCTTTCTGCGTGATGAGCACCGATTCCGAGCCGGTGATCTGGGGGACGCCTGCCTGCCGGGCGATGTCCATGTTGGCCACGGTGCTGGAGCTGTAGACCGTTCCCAGGATAGCGAACGGGTGCTCGTTGATGGCCCGGCGCATCACCGCCACGGAGGTGGGTGGATCACTCTGGGTGTCCATGAGGAAGGTCTCCAGCCGCCGGCCCAGGATCCCTCCCTTCTTGTTGATGTCCTCCACCGCCAGACTCACCCCGTCGCGCCACATGGCGCCGACGGGAGCGCCGCCGCCCGTGATCTCAGCTACGATGGCAAGCTTCACGTTCTGGGCCGAGGCCGGCAACACCATCCCGGCCACTGCGACCAGGGCCACTGCCAGGACCAGCAGAATCCGTTGTCGTCGCATGACTCTCCCCTCCCGGGGGGCGCCGCGCCCCCCCTCATGTTGAGTTCCCCGGCCCCCTCTGAGAGGCCGGGCCCAGCCAAACCGGCCGTCTGCCCCCCCCGGCGCCGAGCCCCTGTCCTGTGATGCATTCCGCCAGGCCAAGGTTCATCGCCCCCGCCTATTTCGCGGGGAGTTGCCCGGGGGGGCCATATACATACACCAGCCAGAGCGGCTCGTCACCTGTATTGAAATGGCAATGGTGTGTCCCCGCCGGGATATACATGAAATCGTAGGTGTCGAAAGCAAGCTCTTTGCCATCAGCCACCAGCTTGCCCCGCCCCTTGACGGCCACGTTGACCTCTTCCGAGCCGGGATGCGTGTGGAAGGCCGCACCCTCCCCAGGCTCGAACATCGCCAGGCCCGCCACCAGATGCTTGCTGTCGTGCAGGTCCACATCCACCAGGTGGAACAGCTTCCGGCGGCTTCCCTCGGTCTCCAGCCCCTTCCAGATCTCCCGGGCATCCCGGAAGGGTTTCAGGACGCACGCCTTGGCTTTCTTTTTGCTCACGGTCGCTCCTTTCCTGCGCGGCTGCCTCGCGCTCCCCCGTCTCACGGCCCGCCGCAGTCAACGGGCGGGTGGCAGGGATCAAGGCGTCAGGATGATGCGCCCCACCACCTCGCGATTCGTGAGGAGGCGGTGGGCCTCGGCCGCGGCGTCGAGCGGCATCGTCTTCCAGATGGTCGGCTGAAGCGCGATGCGGTGCATGAAGTGGAGGATCTCGTTCAGGTCCTCGCGCGAGGCGCTCTCCACGCCGTAGATCTCCCACTCTTTCAGGATCACCAGCGCCAGGTTGATTTCCACCGGCTTTCCGGTCAGCTCCCCGATGACGACGTACCGGCCGCCACGCGCCAGGCTCCGCAGCGGGCCCGGGAAGACGGCGCCGCCCACCGTCTCCACCACCAGGTCCGCCCCGATCCCGCCGGTGAGCTTGCGCACCTCATCGCCGAACGTGCCGTCCCGGTTGACGATCACCTCATCCGCCCCCAGCATCTTCAATCGTTCCGCCTTCTCCGGAGACGTGGTGATCCCGATGGTCCGGGCGCCGGACACGCGCGCGATCTGGATCGCCGCCATCCCCAGACCTCCGCTGGCCCCGGTCACCACCACGGTCTCCCCGGGCCGGACCCGGCCGACCTGGCGGACCGCCTTGTAGGGCGGCGCGAAGCAGCAGGCCCCCAGGCAGGCATGCTCGAAAGGCAGGCCGTCCGGGATCCGCACCAGATTCGCGCGCGGGATGGCGACGTACTCGGCATAGCCGCCCTGCCGGACCTGGCCGATCTCGCCCCGGGGATGCATGCACAGCGACGCCCGGCCCACGCGGCACCACTTGCACTCGCCGCAGACCTGGTAGTTGATGGAGGCCACGCGGTCGCCGGGGGCGAAGTCCGTGACGGCCGCGCCCACCTCGACGATCTCGCCCGACAGCTCGTGGCCCAGGACCAGCGGGAGCTTGGGGCGCGACCGCATCCCCGAGCGGACGATCATGTCCAGGTGGCACACCCCGCACGCCCGGACGCGGAGCAGCGCTTCGTCGGGGGCCGGGCTCGGCCGCGGCAGCTCCTCCAGCTTCAGCTCTTCCGGTCCACCAAACGCTCGCAGCATGACCGCCTTCATCGCCACTCCTTCTAATACACCGCACGGCCGCCGCTGCAGTCCCAGCACTGGGCGGTGAGATAGCTGGCCTCGCTGGAGGCCAGGAACCGGATGAGCGCCGCCACTTCTTCGACCCGGCCGAAGCGACCCAGGGGGACCCGCGACTTCAGTGCCTGCCGCTGTTCCTCCGGAACCGTCTTGACCATGTCGGTGTCAATTATCGAGGGGGCGATGCAGTTGACCCGGATGCCCTGCGGCGCCAGCTCCTTCCCCAGGGCCTTGGTGAGGGCGATGACCCCGGCCTTGGAGGAGGAGTAGGCGGCCATCATGGGATTGCCTTCCTTCCCGGCGATGGAGGCCATGTTCACGATGGCCCCCGCGTGCTGGCGTGCCATGGGCGGGATGACGGCCTTGCAGCAGTAGA
Organism: Candidatus Methylomirabilota bacterium; assembly: GCA_016208645.1. Classification (GTDB taxonomy): domain Bacteria; phylum Methylomirabilota; class Methylomirabilia; order Methylomirabilales; family 2-02-FULL-66-22; genus 2-02-FULL-66-22. The sequence continues at coordinate 14,924 of JACQXP010000030.1, forward strand.
AGACCCCGCTCAGGTTCACCGCATGGATCCGGTCCCATTCCTCCAGGCTGAGATCCTGGACCGTGATATTGCTCCCCAGGATTCCCGCGCTTGTCACCAGCACGTCCACCCGGCCGAACTCCTGGAGGGCGCGGTCCACCATCCCCTGGACCTCGGTCCAGCGCGTGACGTCCAGCCGGTAGGTCTCCCCCTTCCCTCCCTGTCTCTTGATCAGACCCAGCGTCTCGTCCAGGAGGCCCGCCTCCAGGTCTGCCGCCAGGATGTTGGCCCCCTCGGCTGCGAAGCGCATGGCCGCCGCCCGCCCGATGCCCCTGCCCGCCCCCGTCACGATCACCGTCTTCCCGCTGAACTCCGTCATCTTCCCTCCTGCCGGTTACCCGAGAAACTGCGCGCGCTCCACCAAGAGGTCCGCCTCGTGCCCGTGAAGGGTCAGCATGCGCCGCAGCCGCTGGAGGGCGGGCCGGACCAGGACGCGGACCAGGTGGATCGCCACCCAGACATCCATGACCATGGCGGTGCGCGAGTGAACCCACGCCACCCGTTGGATGAGGGACTTTCCCAGCGTCCCCTCCCCGATCCAGAGGGCGGATCCGGTGGCAGCGAAGACCAGGAACGCCGCGCCCAGCGACAACTGCCACGCCTTGCGTCCGGGGTGGGCCTCCCCGAAGGTGGGGAAGCCGATGCGCCCTCGCGACCGGATGGCCCGCCACCACTGCCGGAGCCACTCGACGTCGGCCCGACCCCAGGACGCGATCTGCCGGAGGCGCCGCCCAAGGTGGAGCCGATCCAGCCAGAGGTAGACCAGCGGGGTCAGCGCCAGCGCCGGGGCCGCGATCCGGTGCAAGACGCCCAGCACATGAATCACGGCTTCCGGCCAGGCCTCGCGGAAGTGGAACAGCGCGATGCCGCTCAGGGACAGGCTGAGGAACGCCGTGGCCAGGAGCGCGTGCGTGACCTTCTCGCCCCGACGGTACGCCAGGGCGAACTCCTTCAGGCCCCGATCCGTCTGGGGACAGGCACGGATGCAGGCAAAGCATCGCAGGCACTGATCCGCCACCAGGTGCTCCAGCGCCATGGAGGTCCGCATGTTGGGGATGACGATGGGCCCGAACTGCTTGGCCATCACCGGGCAGGCGTCCACGCAGTTGCCGCAGGAGAGGCATCCCTTGTCGCCGACCACATCCTGGAACGACTCGGTCCGGAGCGCCGGCGACATGCCCAGGGACATCAGCCGGAAGCGCGCCACCGGCGGATGTACCGTGTCCAGGATGTCGGTCATGGCGGCCCCCAGCGACTCTCGCTGGCGCTGCAGGACGTCGCGGTCGGGCATCAGGCCTCCTCGAGGGCGGGACCGTCGTATTCGAAATCCGTCGGGTGGATCCGACGCATCGGGCGCATGCGCGTCCGCTCTTCGTAGACGTTGGCGATCAGGCCCGGCAACCGGGCCATGTAGAAGAAAGCATTCCCCAGGGGGGCGGGAATCTGCAATTCGCACAGGAGAGCCGCGATGGCCCCATCCACGTTGATGGGCAGCTTGGTGTTGAGGATCCGCTCGCCCGC
>JACQXP010000031.1 GCA_016208645.1 Candidatus Methylomirabilota bacterium
CCCGCCGGCTCCAGCATGGCCCGGGTAGAGAAGGACGCGGTCTGCCCGTCCAGGCTGATGGGGACCGTGTAGACCCGCGTGAGCCGCCGGAGTTCGTTCTTCGGGCCGGCCATCCGGATGCGCGCCGGGGTGGAGGTCACCCGCTTCAGGGCGAAGCCCTTGGCGGGGGCCCCCTCGACCCGCGGGCTCACCTCCACCTCGCGCACGGCCATGGCGTCCAGGACCAGCCGGACCCGGCGTGGGGTGACCTCCACGACCTCGATCCCCCGGGGGACGCGCACCGTCTCCGGGCGAATCGCGATGACGTTCTCCCCCTCCACGAAGCTCTTGGGAAGGCCCTCCAGGTCCACCTCCCGCGAGGCCAGGGTGGTCACCAGGGTCTTGGGGCCGCGCAGGCGGACCTCCAGGCTGTCGGGCGGATCGTTCACCAGGATCAGGTCGCGGGGCAGGTTCGTGATCTCCAGGGGGACGGTCCGCGTGACCTCGACCTTCTGCTCCCCCAGGACCACGGCCCACAGGAAGACCGCCAGGACGACGGACAGGAGCTTCAGCCCGAGATTCGCCAGCAGCCGGCTCTGGATCCCCATCGCGCTCCGCCCTGCTCCTCCCAGATGTCTCCGTCCCCCCTGCGGGTCACTTGGCGGGGTCGCCAAGCGGCGCGGGGGTTCCCGCCCGCCGCCGACCGAAGGCCCTGAGCGGCGGCCCCAGCAGTTGGCTCAGGCGTTGCCGCAGGCCGGCCCCGTCCAGGTTCCGGGTGATCTCGCCTCCCGTCACCAGGGAAATCGTGCCCGTTTCCTCCGACACCACGATGGCGATCGCGTCGCTCTCCTCGGTGACGCCCACGGCCGCCCGGTGCCGCGTCCCCAGGTCCCCCGGCAGGTCGGGATTGATGCTGAGCGGCAGGAAACAGCCCGCGGCCACCATCCGGTCGCGGTTGATGATGACCGCCCCATCGTGCAGCGGCGAGTATGGGTAGAAGACCGACTCCAGCAGGCGCCGTGACACCAGGGCATCCAGCGTCGTCCCCGAATCCACGCTGTCCGACAGCCGCGAGTCCCGCTCCACCACGATGATGGCCCCGATCTTCCTGGCTGCCAGGGACGTGACGGCGCGCACGACCTCGTCGATCATGTGGGCCTCTTGATAGCGGGAAAAGGCCCGCAGGAGGCTGCCCCGCCTGCCCACGCTGGCCAGGGCCCGCCGGAGTTCGGGCTGGAAAAGGATGATGATCAGCAGGAACCAGACCGCCAGCAGATTGGAGAGGGCCCAGTTGACCGTCAGGAGGCCGATGCGCAGGGAGACCCGCGAGGCCAGGTACAGGAGGGCCAGGCCCAGGAGCATCTGGAACGCTCGGGTCCCCCGCAGCGCCAGGATGATCTGGTAGATGGCGAAGGTGACGATCAGGATGTCCAGCCCGTCGATCCAGCGGAACTGATGGAGCAGGTCGAGCATCCCGTTACGCTCCCCGGACCCTGCGTGACAGGCCGCTCCCCGTTCGATCCCGGCCGGAAATCCGGGCCGCAGGCCCGCATACCCGGAGATGAGAACCGGATCCGCCCTCGAACTGGCAACGCAGAGGAATCTGCGGAAGGTGAGGTGTGGGGAGGAGGGAGGAACTGGCGCCGGCGGGCCGATCAGCTCTCCGGCCCGCCAGACCCTTCAGGTGCGGACCGGGGATCGGTGTTCCCCCGGTCGCAGTGGCCCTCTGCCCCATCGGTCATCCGGCTCGGTGTCCCGTGGCGCCTCGAGTTCCCGCGGCTTCCCGCCTCGGGGCGAGCGGCAAGCGCCGACGACCGGACAGGGTGGCTACGTGCTTGATTTCATAATTCCGTATCGGGTTTGCCCCGATACGGATCGCCCTTTGCCAAGGGCGTTTCGTGTAGGGTTGGTTGGCGCCAAACCTACACGAACTTATGAAATCAAGTACTACGCCGCAGCCGCAGGCGCCGGGGATCCGGCTCCCTTCACGATCGAATCAATTTCCTGGCCGTCCAGCACCTCGCGCTCCAGGAGGGCCTCGGCCAGGCGATGCAGCGTCTCCAGCCCCTGCTGGACCAGCTCCTTGGCCCGCTCGTAGTTGTCCATGGCGATGCCGCGGACCTCGCGATCGATCTCCATCGCGGTCTGCTCGCTGTAGTCCTGGTGCTGGGCGATCTCCCGCCCCAGGAAGATCATCTCCTCGCGCTTGCCGAACTGGAGGGGGCCCATCCGCTCGCTCATGCCCCACTCGCAGACCATCTTGCGCGCCAGCTCGGTGGCCCGCTCGAGGTCGTTCATGGCCCCCGTGGTAACCTCCTGCGGGCCGAAGACGATCTCCTCGGCGATGCGGCCCCCGTACAGGATGGCGATGTCGTTCAGCAGGTACTCTTTGGAGTAGTTGTGCTTGTCCTCGGTCGGCAGTTGCTGCGTGACCCCCAGGGCTCTTCCCCGTGGGATGATGGTCACCTTGTGGATCGGATCCGTGCCCGGCAAGAGCTTCGCCACCAGCGCGTGGCCCGCCTCGTGGTAGGCGGTGATCTTCCGCTCCTTGGCGCTGACCACCAGGCTCCTCCGCTCCACCCCCATGAGGACCTTGTCTTTGGCGTTCTCGAAGTCCGACATCTCCACCAGCTTCTTGTTGGCCCGCGCCGCGAGGAGCGCCCCCTCGTTCACCAGGTTGGCCAGGTCGGCCCCGGAGAAGCCGGGCGTGCCCCTGGCCAGGACTTGCAGGTCCACGTCGGGGCCCAGCGGGATCTTCTTGGTGTGCACCTTCAGGATGCCCTCGCGGCCCCTCACGTCCGGCCGGGCCACCACCACCTGCCGGTCGAACCGCCCGGGCCGGAGCAGGGCCGGGTCCAGGACATCCGGCCGGTTGGTGGCCGCGATGAGGATGACCCCGTCGTTGGACTCGAACCCGTCCATCTCCACCAGGAGCTGGTTGAGGGTCTGCTCGCGCTCGTCGTGGCCGCCGCCCAGGCCCGCGCCCCGGTGGCGCCCCACGGCGTCAATCTCGTCCATGAAGATGATGCAGGGGGCGTTCTTCTTCCCCTGCTCGAAGAGGTCCCGCACCCGGGAGGCGCCCACCCCCACGAACATCTCCACGAAGTCCGAGCCGGAGATGGAGAAGAAGGGGACGTTGGCCTCGCCCGCGATGGCGCGGGCCAGCAGGGTCTTCCCGGTGCCCGGGGGACCCATGAGCAGGACGCCCTTGGGGATGCGGCCGCCCAGCTTCTGGAATTTCTGCGGATCCTTCAGGAACTCGATGATCTCCTGCAGTTCTTCCTTGGCCTCGTCCACGCCGGACACGTCGGCGAAGGTCACCTTGTTCTGCTTGTCCGAGAGCAGGCGCGCCCGGCTCTTGCCGAAGGACAGGGCCTTGGCCCCGCCCCCCTGCATCTGCCGCATGAAGAAGATCCAGACCCCGATGAACAGGAGCATGGGCAGCCAGGAGAGCAGGACGCTCATGTACCAGGGCTGGCCCTCGGCCGGCTTGGCGGTGATCTTCACCCCCTGCTTGCGCAGGATTCCGATCATCTCCTTGTCGTCGGGCGTGTAGGTCCGGAAGACCGAGTTGTCGGTCAGCCGTCCGGTGATGTCGTTGCCCTTGATGGTGACCTCGCCGACCTCGCCCCGCTCCACCTTGGTCATGAAGTCGCTGAAGATCAGCTCCTTCTGCATGGGCTGGCTCTGGTTGAAGATGTTGAACACCAGCACCATGATCAGGCCGATCACCAGCCAGAGGGCCAAATTTTTGAAGAACGGACTCACCCCGAATCTCCTCTCGCGCGGCCGCGAATCCCGTCGCACCACGCACGGTCCTTGTAACATGAAAGTCCGCCAAAGACAACAGGAAACATCAGGAAATGGGCGCCTTCCGGGGACACAACGCCCGTCTCAGGCCACGCGGAAGGCGGACGGCGGAAGGCGGATGGCAGCTTCCGACAGGACGGGGGACCCGACCGGCCACTACAGCTCCGGAGGGCCCTCCAGGACGGCGATGTGGGGAAGGTGCCGATACTGCTGGGCGTAGTCCAGGCCATATCCCACCACGAAGGCGTTGGGAATGACGAAGCCGCAATACTCGATCGGCGTGGACACCTGCCGCCGTTCCGCCTTGTCCAGCAGGGCACACATGGCCAAGCTGCGGGGCGAGGCGGCCCGGAACAGCTCCCGGAGGCGGGCGCTGGTGTGGCCGGTGTCGATGATGTCCTCCACGATCAGGATATCCCGATCGGCCAGGGCCACGTCCGCCGCCTTGGTGAACCGCGGCTCAGACAGGGGAAGGGTGCCCACCCCGTAGCTCTCCATGGCGACGAAGTCGCTCTGGCACGGGATGGGGAGCGCCCGGCACAGATCCGCCCAGAAGATGGCCGCCCCCTTCAGGACGCAGATCAGCAGGAGGTCCCGGTCCGCGAAGTCCAGGGAGATCACCGCGGCCAGTTCCTGGATGCGGGCCTGGATCTCGGGCCCCGTGATCAGGGTCGGGCCCAGTCGGTGTCGCATGGCCCCCTCCGTGGCAATGGAAAATGGAAAACCGACAACTGACAACCGGTCAAATCAGAGCACGAAGATGGATGATCCGTTGTCAGTTGTCGGTTGTCGGTTTTAAATTGGGACTGCTGCCTGGAAATTCGACCTCCACCAGGCAGGCCGTGCCCCGCCCGCGGAAGCGGAAGTCTTCCGCGATCCGGTGGCCCACCACCCAGGCGATCCGGTCTCCGGCGAAAAGCAGCGGGATCCGCCCGCGCACCTGGCGGGGGACCTTGGCATCCACGAAGAAGTCCTGCAGCTTCTTCTCCCCCGACATGCCCAGGGGCCGGAAGCGATCGCCGGGGCGCCAGCCCCGGAGCGACAGCGGCCTCCCCAGCAGGCGCGGGCTCAGGACCGCCCGCCAGGGGCTCCCCTGTCCGGGTGGGAGGTGGTCTGCGGTGACCCGCCGCACCCGGACCCGGCACGCCAGGGGAGGCCAGGGCGTCCAGATGCCGGGCCGGAGCGGGACGTGGCCTGGCGAGTCCGCCACCGGACTCCGGCCCCGTGCCCGGCCACCCGGAGCCGCAGCAGCGGATGGCCCGATCCGGATCTCGGCGCCCTCCCGCCGCGCCTCGAACCCGCCCGGGAGCTGCACGACGGCATCCCGGACGAGCAGGCGTCCCAGCGCCGCGAGGTGCCGCCGCGTCAGGGCGTGAGCGCTCCGGCCCACCCACTGGAAGGCCGCCTGGAATGCGCGGCGTGCCACGGCCGGGGCGGACGCGCGCAGGGCCGCCACGCCCAGCCACACCGCGGGACCCGCCTCCCGTCGCGCCTCCTCCACGAGCGAGGCAGCCTGCGCCGTGAGGGCCGCGTCGTCTTCGCGCAGCAGGGTCGCCAGCCTCGCCAGCGACTCGACGATGCGGGGGTTGTATTCCTTCGCCAGCAGGGGGAGCAGGCGGTGCCGGACGTGGTTCCGGCGGTAGGCATCCGAGGCGTTCGAGGCGTCCGTGCGGAAGGGAAGATGCTGGGCCGCCGCGTAGGCCTCCACCTCGGCCCGCGCTACCTCGAGCAGCGGCCGGACGATGCGATCGCGAACCGGGGGGATGCCGCCGAGGCCCCGGGGTCCCGTTCCTCGCAGAAGGTTCAGCAGGACGGTCTCCGCCTGGTCATCCCGGGTGTGGGCCACGGCGATACGGGAGGCCCGGACCTCCTCTGCGATCGAGTCCAGACAGCGGTACCGGGCCGCCCGCGCCCAGGCCTGGGCCGACTCCCCGCGACGCCGCTCCGCGGGGTTCAGGCGGGCCACCGTGGCCCCCAGGCCCAGCCGGGCCGCCTCGGGCTCGACGAAGGCCGCATCGCGGTCGGCCGCCTTGCCGCGCAGGCCGTGGTGCACGTGGGCCACGTGCAACCGGAGGCCGAGGCGGGCCTGGAGCCGCGCCAGCACCTGGAGGAGGACCATGGAATCCACCCCGCCGGAGACGGCCACCACCAGGCGCTCGTCGGGCGCCACCCCGGCGTCCCGGAGGGCGATTGCGACACGATTCACCAACATCACCCGAGGCATCTCCATCGCGATCCGCGCGCTTGCGCCGCGCCATCGCCTGGAGCTTAGTGAAGCCACCGGACGCCGTCAACGGAAATCCCGCGCGCTTGCGCGCCTCGGGGCCACCCCAGATTCTCCTTGAAAGCGCGGCCTTCCCTCTGATATGGTCGGCCCGCCATGGAAGTGGAAAGCCCGGCAGCGCAGCAGACGGTCCTCGTGGTGGACGACGAGCGGTTCGTGCGCGAGTTGTGCGCGGAGATCATCGCCGCCGAGGGCTATCATGTCCTGGCCGCCGAAGACGCCGACGAGGGCCTGCGCCTGGCCCGGGAGGAGCCCGTGGGGGCCATCCTCCTGGACCTGATGATGCCGCGGATGAGCGGGTTCGACGCCCTCCAAATCTTCTCCAAGGACTTGCCCGACATCCCCGTGGTCGTCATGACCGCCCATTCGTCCCAGAGCCGGATCATCGACCTGCTCAAGCTGGGGGCCTACGATTTCGTGCCCAAGCCCTTCGAGCCCGATGATCTCGTCTACTCCGTTCGCCGCGCCCTGGAGCGGCACCGCCTGCTGACGGAGAACAAGCGGCTCGTGCGGGAGCTCCAGGCCCGGGTGGCGGAGCTGACCGCCGCCCAGGCGCGGACCCAGGAGCTGGCGCGGGCGCTCCAGGACCAGGTCCAGGCCCAGACGCTGGAGCTCAGCCGGGGCCGGCAGCTCACCGAGAACATCATCTCCCACATGGGCAGCGGCCTCTTGGTCACGGATCGGGACGGGCGGATCTGGATGATCAACCAGCACGGACAGGAAACCCTGGGGGTGACCGCGGGTGGGGTCGTGGGGCAACGCCTGCTGGAGCTGTTCCCCGATGCCGGGCCCCTCCTGGACGTGCAGGTCGGGTCCGTCCTGCGCGAGCTGGACTTGAAGTGCCCCGGCGGACAGACCGTCCCCCTGGGGTTCAACAACTCGCTCCTCCTGGATGCCGCCGGCCAGCCCGAGGGAACTATCGTCATCTTCCGCGACCTGAGCGATCTCCGGGCCATCCGGGCGGAGGTCCGGCGCAAAGACCGCCTGGCCGCCATCGGCGAGGTGGCCGCAGGCGTCGCCCATGAGATCCGGAATCCACTCTTCGGGATCAGCTCGGTGGCGCAGATCCTCATGACGGAGGTGAAATTCGATCCGGTGCACCAGGAATTGCTGGCGGCCATGCAATCCGAGATCAAGCGCCTGAACAGCCTGGTGGAGGATCTGCTGAACTACGGCCGGCCCGCCAATCTCCAGCGCGCCCCCCAGCTTCTGGAGCAGATCTGGGAGGAGATCCTGGGTCTGGCCAAGGAGGAGCTGGCCGGGGCCAAGGTGCACATCGCCCGCGAGATCGCCGGGGGCGTCCCCCCGGTTTTGGCGGACGGAAACCAGTTGCGGCAGGTGTTCTTGAATCTCCTCAAGAACGCCATCCAGGCGACACCCCCGGGCGGCCGGATCACCATCCGCGTGCACCGCGTCCGCCGCTCCGCCCTGCCCGCGCCCGTGCAGCGCAGCCTGACGCTGCTGGCGGGGGATGGGGATCCCTCCCGCGAGTACGTGGCGAGCGCGGTCACCGACACCGGGGTCGGTATCCCGGCGGCGGATCTGGATCGGGTCTTCGACCTCTTCTTCACGACGAAATCCACCGGGTCGGGCCTCGGCCTGGCCATCTGCCGGCGCATCGTGGAGGATCACGGCGGCGCCATCGGCGTCGAGAGCGCGGAGCAGGCCGGGAGCACCTTCACCATCGCGCTGCCGCTGCAAACCGGGTCGTAGTCCGTTCTGCTGGTTCGGGTTCCGGCGGGTCCTATGCCACCAACGGTCCTGATCGTCGACGACCAGCCAACCATCCGGAAGGGCCTCCGGCACCTGCTGGAGCGCAAGGGGTACCACGCCCTGGAGGCAGACAGCGGCGCCGCCGCGGTCCAGGCGGCCCAGGCGGAGGAGCCGGAGGTGATCCTCCTCGACCTCAAGCTCCCCGACGGGGACGGGCTGGAGGTCTTGGAGCGGCTCCAGGGCGTCTGCCCCGAGGCCGCGGTGATCCTGCTCACCGGGCACGGCAGCGTGGAGACGGCCGTCACCGCCATCAAGAAGGGGGCGGAGGATTTCCTCGAGAAGGATCCCAGCAGCCTGGAGGTGACCGAGGTCCGCGTGGAGAAGGCGCTGGAGATGCTGAAGCTCCGGCGCGAGAATCGCTACTACCGCCACCAGGTGCACGGGCGCGCCCCGGGCCAGATCCCCGGCGCCTCCCCCGTCATCCGCGAGCTGCACGCCATGGTGGACCTGCTGGCCAAGGCGCCGCAGACCACCGTCCTCGTCCAGGGGGAGAGCGGCTCGGGCAAGGAGCTGGTGGCCCGGGCCATCCACTACCGCAGCGCCCGCGCGGACAAGCCGTTCCTGGAGATCAACTGCGCGGGCCTCTCCGAGCACCTGCTGGAATCCGAGTTGTTCGGGCACGAGCGGGGCGCCTTCACGGATGCCAAGGCGCTGAAGCGCGGGCTGCTGGAGATCGCCGACGGCGGGACCCTGTTCCTGGACGAGATCGGGGACATGCCGCTCCCCATCCAGCCCAAGTTCCTGCGGGTTCTGGAGAACCGGACGTTCCGCCGGGTGGGCGGGACGCGGGACATCTCCGTGGATGTCCGGGTGATCACCGCCAGCAACAAGGACCTGGCGAAGCTGGTGGAGAAGCAGATCTTCCGGGAGGATCTCTACTACCGGTTGAAGGTGATGCCCGTGGCGGTGCCGCCGCTCCGGGAGCGGGGGAACGACATCCTGGTCCTGGCGGACCTGTTCGTCCAGGAGCTCAACGCCACGCTGAAGAAGCGCCTTCGCGGCTTCAGCCCGGAGGCGCAGCAGGTCCTGCTCAGCTACGCATGGCCGGGGAATGTCCGGGAACTCCGAAACGTGACCGAACGGGGGATGATCCTGTGCCAGGGGGAAACGATCCCGGTCGCCTGCCTCCCGGCGGAATTGCAGCAGTTGGCAGGCGCCCTCCCAGCTTCTCCCGCTCCCCTGGCTGACAAGGGGCCTGCCAGGGCACCGGACGCCGGCTGGTCCCTGGGGGCTCTCGGAACTCTGGAGGAGATGGAGCAACGCTACATTCGAGAGGTTCTGGCATCGGTGTCCGGAAACCGCAGCCAGGCGGCCAGGCTCCTCGGCATTTCCCGATCCACCCTCCAGGATAAGATCCGAAGATACGGCCTTTCGTAGCCCTCCACTTGGTACAGCGCTTGCTTCTCCCTGCTCCGGAGCGCCCGGAATCCGATTCCCGGTCGGTCCGGGTGTCGGGACCCGTGGCAGAAAGCGGTATGCCGGTGTCAAGACGCATTCTGCTCGTAGATGACGAACCCACCATTCTTTTGGGCCTCACGCACGTCCTGCGGCGTGCCGGGGCCCACGTGACCCCCTGTCTGGGCCGGGATGAGGCCGAAGAGGCCATCCGGACCGGCGTCTTCGACCTGGCCCTCCTGGACGTCCGTCTTTCGGGCAGCGAGGGTCGGGCTGGTCTGGACCTTCTGGCCCTGCTCAAGGAGCGTTCCCCGCGCACCCACGTCATTGTCATGACCGCGTACGGCTCCGAAGAGATTCGGCGGGAGGCGATGGCGCGCGGGGCTGCCCACTACTGCGACAAGCCGCTCAACCTGGAGGTCCTGCTGGGGTTGGTGCGAGACCTTCCCCAGCTCTCCTCCTGCCAGTAACCCCGATCCTTCGGGCGGACAGAATTTCGGATTGGTAAAATTCGAAATTCGACATTCGAAATTCGAAATGTCCCGCTAGCGCCCCTCCCCGTGGCCCCTCGGCTCCCTCACGCTTCACGCGTCCCGGCGGCGGATGCCGTCTCTTCCCGACTCAGGACGATTTCCCCCCCTTGGACGTCTGCTAGAATCCGGTCCCCCTCCTGGAACTCGCCATCCAGCAGGCGGCGCGCCAGCGGATCCTGCACCAGTCGCTGGATCGCCCGCTTGAGCGGCCGCGCGCCGTAGACGGGATCGAAGCCCTCCCGGGCCAGGGACTCTTTCGCCCGGTCGGTGACACTGAGCTCGAGCTTTCGGGTGGCCAGCCGGCGCTGCAGGTATCCCAGCTGGATGCCCACGATCTGCTTGATCTGGCCCAGGCCCAGCCGGTGGAAAATCACCGTCTCGTCCACGCGGTTGAGAAACTCGGGACGGAACGTCGTCTTCAAGAGGTCGCCGATCTTATCCCGGATCTCCGCGTCGTCCAGATCCTCCTGGATGTACTGGCTGCCCAGGTTGGAGGTCATGATGATCAGGGCGTTCTTGAAATCCACCGTGCGCCCCTGGCCGTCCGTCAGGCGGCCCTCGTCCAGGAGCTGGAGCAGGATGTTGAAGACCTCGGCGTGCGCCTTCTCCATCTCGTCGAAGAGGATAACGGTGTAGGGCCGGCGGCGGACCGCCTCGGTGAGATAGCCGCCCTCCTCGTACCCCACGTAGCCGGGCGGCGCCCCGATCAGGCGGGCCACCGAGTGCTTCTCCATGAACTCGGACATATCCAGGCGCACCAGGGCCCGCTCGTCGTCGAAGAGGAACTCCGCCAAGGCCCGCGCCAGCTCCGTCTTGCCCACGCCCGTCGGCCCCAGGAACAGGAACGAGCCCAGGGGACGGTTCTCGTCCTGCAGCCCGGCGCGGGCCCGCCGGATGGCGTTGCTGACCGCCATGATGGCCTCGGCCTGGCCCACCACCCGCTGCCGCAACCGGTCCTCCATGATCAGGAGCTTCTGGGCCTCGGCCTGCAGCATCCTGGCGACGGGGATCCCGGTCCAGCGCGAGATCACCTGGGCGATGTCCTCTTCGTCCACTTCCTCCTTGAGCATCCGCTCCTGCCCTTCCATGGCACCCAGGGTGGCCTGCTCGGCCTTCAGCGCTTTCTCCAGGCCGACCAGGGTCCCATACCGGATCTCGGCGACCTTGCCCAGGTCGCCCTCCCGTTCCGCCTTCTCCCCCGCCAGCCGCGCGGCCTCGATCTGCTCCTTCAGGGCGCGGATGTGCTGGATGCCGGCCTTCTCCTTCTCCCAGCGGCCGCGGAGGGCGGCCTGTCGCTTCTCCATCTCCGACATCTCGGTCTCCAGCCGCTCGAGCCGCTCCAGCGTGTCCGCGTCGGTCTCCCGCTTCATCGCCTCGCGCTCGATGCCGAGCTGGCGGATCTTCCGCTCCACCTCGTCCAGCTCGGTGGGCAGGCTGTCGATCTCCATCCGGAGCATGCTGGCCGCCTCGTCCACCAAGTCAATGGCCTTGTCGGGCAGGAAGCGGTCGGTGATGTACCGGTGGGACAGCGTCGCCGCGGCCACCAGGGCGGCATCCCGGATCCGCACGCCGTGGTGGACCTCGTACCGCTCGCGCAGGCCCCGCAGGATGGAGATGGTGTCCTCCACGCTGGGCTGGCGCACCACGATGGGCTGGAACCGCCGCTCCAGGGCGGCGTCCTTCTCGATGCGCTTCCGGTATTCGTCCAGGGTGGTCGCGCCCACGCAGCGGAGTTCCCCTCGGGCCAGGGCGGGCTTCAGCATGTTGCTGGCGTCCACCGCCCCCTCGGCCGCCCCGGCGCCCACCAGCGTGTGCAGCTCGTCAATGAACAGGACGATCCGTCCCGCGGCCTCCGTGACCTCCTTGAGCAGGGCCTTGAGCCGGTCCTCGAATTCCCCCCGGTATTTCGTCCCGGCCACCAGGGCCCCCAGGTCGAGCGCCACCACCCGCTTGTCCTTGAGCGACTCCGGGACGTCCCCGCGGACGATGCGCTGGGCCAACCCCTCCACGATGGCCGTCTTGCCGACCCCCGGCTCCCCGATCAGGACCGGGTTGTTCTTGGTCCGGCGGGAGAGCACCTGGATCACCCGTCGGATCTCCTCGTCGCGCCCGATGACCGGATCCAGCTTGCCCTTCTGGGCCAGGTCGGTGAGGTCCCGGCTGTAGCGCTCGAGGGCCTGGTACTTGTCCTCCGGGTTGGGATCGGTGATCCGCTGGCCGCCTCGCATGGATTGCAGGGCCGCATAGACTGCGTCCTTGGTCACACCGCTCGAGCGCAGAACCTGGAGCGCTACGCCCGAGGATTCGTCCAGGATCCCCAGGAGCAGATGCTCGACGCTGATGTATTCGTCCTTGAGGCGGCCGGCCTCTTCCTGAGCCCGCTTGAAGACCTCGTTCAGGCGCGGGCTCACGTAGACCTGGGCCGGGCCGTAGACCTTCGGCAGCTTTCCCAACTCCTGTCGAAGGGAGGCAGCGATCTGTTTGGGGCTCGCCCCGACCTTCTGCAAGAGGGGCACCAGGATACCCTCGGGCTGCTCCACCAGGCTGAGCAGGAGATGCTCCACGTCAATGGCCTGGTGTTGCATCTCCTCGGCAGTCTTTTGGGCGATCTGGATGACGTCCTGGGCCTTGACCGTGAACTGGTCGAACCTCACTTGAATACCCTCCGGGCCGTACGCCATAAATCAGTCACGCACAACGCAATATAAAACTTGAGCTACCTTCTGCCAAGTACAACTTTGAATATAACATGGTATGATGCGCCCGCCATGACCATCCCGCTCACCATCCTCCCGGCGAATCGCGAACTCCAGGTGGCGCCTGGGACCTCCATCCTCCAGGCCGCGCATGCCGCCGGCATTGACATCACTGCGACCTGCGGCGGCCGGGGGCGCTGCACCTCCTGCCGGGTGAAGTTCGTCCGGGGCACGGTTCCCCCACCCACGATCATGGACGAGCTCCAACTGGGCAGCGACCTCGTCCGGGAGGGGTATCGCCTGTCCTGCCAGTGCCGGGTCACGGAGCCCATCGCCGTGCAGGTGGCCCCCCCATTGGATGAGCAGGCCTTCCAGATCCTGGGCGCGGACCGCCGGGTCCAGGACGTGGGACGCGTGGTCATTGACGCGGGCATCACGAAACAGCTCGTCAAAGTCGCCCTCCCCCGCGAGGAGCACCACCAGACCTCCGACCTGGAAGAGCTTCTGGCGGCCATCGGCCGCGGCCCTTGGGACGTCTCTCCCGAGTTGCTCAAGCAGCTTCCCGCCACCCTCCGGGAGGCCCAGGGGGAGGTCACCGTGACCACCTTCGGCCGGTCCGTCCTCGCGGCCGAGGCGGGAGACACGGGCCCCATGAAATTCGGCCTCGCCGTGGACATCGGAACCACCAGCGTGGACACCGCGCTGATCGAACTGGAGTCCGGCGAGCGGCTCGCATCCGTCTCCAGCCTCAACCCCCAGGCCGTCTTCGGCGGCGACCTGATGTCGCGCATCGCCTTCGCCCAGTTCAATCCCGCCAACCTCAAGAAGCTGCAGGGGCGGATCATCGGACTGCTGAATCAGCACATCACCGAGATCGTGCGGGAATCGGGGGTCCTTTCCAAGTGGATCTACAAGGTGGTCGTGGTGGGCAACACCTGCATGCACCACATCCTGCTGGGCATTGATCCCTCCCACGTGGGATTGGCGCCGTACGCGCCTGTCCTGCGGCATCCGCTGGTGCTGCCGGCCCGCGAGCTGCACCTGAAGGTGCATCCCGAGGCGCGCGTGTGCCTGCTGCCCATCGTGGCGGGATTCGTGGGGGCGGACGCCGTGGGGGTCGCGCTGGCGACCCGGATCTACGAGAGTCCCGAGATCCGGATCGCCGTGGACATCGGGACCAACGGCGAGGTCGTGCTCGGGTCGCGGGAGCGCCTCTGGGCCTGCTCCGCCCCGGCGGGTCCCGCCCTGGAGGGCGCCCAGATCAGGCACGGGATGCGCGCGGCTCTCGGCGCAATTGACCGCGTCCGGATCGAGGACGATATTCAGGTCCACACCATCGGCGAGGCGGCGCCCCTCGGCATCTGCGGCTCCGGCATCATTGACGCCCTGGCGGGCATGCTGGACGCCGGCATCCTTGACGCCACCGGGCTGATTCAGGTGGAGGACCGGGATCGCCTGCCCCCCCGGCTGAGGCCGCGCGTCGTCCTGCAGGGCGAGGAGCGCCGCTTCATCCTGATCCGCCAGGGCGAGGCCGGGGCGCCGGCCGACATCACGCTCACCCAGCAGGACATTCGCCAGGTGCAGCTCGCCAAGGGGGCCATCGCCTCGGGGGTCGCGATGCTCCAGCACATCGCGGGCGTGCCGGATGGACAGGTGGCGGAACTCCTGCTGGCGGGTGGCTTCGGAAACTACCTCTCCATCCGGAGCGCGCTCCGCATCGGCCTGATCCCCCCGTTGCCGGCCGAAAGAATCCGCTACGTCGGGAACGCGGCTTCCCTGGGCGCGCAGCTCTGCCTGGTCTCGGAAACCGAGCGGCACCGGGCCGAGGGCATCGCGCGCGGCATCGAGCACGTCTCCCTGGCGACCCACCCCGACTTCCAGGAAATCTTCGTGGAGTGCATGAACTTCCCGCGGGGATGACGATCCGCGCGGGCGCTTCAGACAGGCGCTGTGTTGCCGGTTCCAGGAGCGGGAGAGGTCGCGCTGACCAGCCGGTGCCGCGCCAGGATGGCCGTGATGGCCCGGCGCTGATCCTCGGTGGCGGGATGGAGTGGCGCGGCCGGGACCCCGTTTCCGATGCCGACGGCGGCGCAGGCGGCCTTGAGCGCGGGCAGCCAGTGGCCGTGTGCGTGCAGGCTGGCCAGGTCCTCGACCTCGACCTGAAGGCGCGCGCAGGTCCCAGCATCGCCGCGCGGTCCTCGACCTCGACCTGAAGGCGCGCGCAGGTCCCAGCATCGCCGCGCGCCGCGGCCTGGTGCAGGGCCACGAACAGGGCGGGCGCGACGTTGGCCGATCCCGGCACCAGCCCATCCCCCCCCTGGAGCAGGCTCGCCGCCGAGAGGTGCTCGTATCCCTGCAGCACGCGGAAGCCTGGCACCCCCTGCTTCACCGCCAGGAACTTCAGGAAATTCTCGAAATCGCTCGCGGAGTCCTTGATTCCCACGACGCGCTCGTCTCGGGCAAGGCGGGCGACGGTCGGAGGCGCGAGCGTGTGGTGCGTGCACTGCGGGATGTTGTAGAGCAGGACCGGGAGATGCACGCTGCTCAAGACCGCCTCGACGTGCCGCTGCTGCGTGACGCCGTCAACGGTGAAATAGTACGGCGACCCCACGACCAGCGCGTCGGCGCCATCGTCCGCCGCCTGTCGGGCGGCTTCGATAGCGGGCCCTGTCGCGGGCAGCATGACACCGACCAGCACCGGCGCCCGGCCGGCCGCCACGCGGATCGTCGCCCGGACGACCGCCCTGCGCTGAGCGCCGGTCAGCCACGCGCCCTCGCCACAGCCGCCCAGGACGAACAGACCGCTGCATCCGCCTCCCAGCACGTGCTCCACCAGCAGGCCAATAGCCGCCGCGTCCGGGTCCCCCGACGAAGAGAGCGGCGAAATCAGGGGTGGGATCACGCCCCGAAGCGCCGTTTCCCACGACCACGACTGATCAGGCCTGCGATCGTTTGCTGACATCAGCCCGCGCCTCCTTCGGATCACTGGCCCACCCCCCTCAGGGTCAGCTCCCTCGCCCGGTGGCAGCTCACGAAGTGGCCGGGCTCGATCTCCTCCAACCGGGGGGTCTCCTGCCGGCAAGCGTCCACCGCGTACCGGCAACGGGGATGAAAGTAGCAGCCCGACGGGGGGTTCGCCGCGTCCGCGACCTCCCCTTCCAGGACGATGCGGTGGGCGCGCAGGCGCGGATCAGGCTTCGGGACCGCCGACAGCAGCGCCTCCGTGTAGGGATGCCTGGGCGCGGTGAACAGCCGCTGGGTCTCCGCCATCTCGACGATCTTGCCGACGTACATGACGGCCACCCGGTCGCTCACGTGTTTGACCACGGAGAGGTCGTGCGCCACGAACAGGTAGGTCAGGTCGAGCTGGGCTTGCAGCCGCAGCATCAGGTTGAGGATCTGCGCCTGCACCGAGACATCCAGGGCCGACACCGGCTCGTCCGCGACGATCAGGCTGGGATTCAAGGCCAAGGCCCGCGCGATTCCGATGCGTTGCCGCTGCCCCCCGGAGAAGGCGTGCGGGTACCGCCGCATGTACTCGGGCCGGAGGCCCACCAGCCGGAGCAGTTCCGCCACGCGATCCACCCGCTCCTGCCGTGTCCCCACCTCATTGGCCACCAGGGGCTCGGCGACGATGTCGAACAGCGTCCGGCGCGGATTCAGCGAGGAGAACGGATCCTGGAAGATCATCTGCATCTGGCGGCGCAGCGGGCGGAGCTGGCTCTTCGGGAGCGAGGCCACGTCCACCACGGAGCCGTCTTGGCCCCGGAACAGGGTCTGACCTGACGTCGGCGTGATGGCCCGCAGGATACACCGGGCGGTCGTGGTCTTGCCGCAACCGCTCTCCCCCACCAGCGACAGGGTCTCCCCCTTTTCCACGTGGAAGCTGACATCATCCACGGCCCGGACCTGTCCCACCTCCCGCTTCAGGAATCCCTTCCGGATCGGGAAGAATTTCCGCAAGCCCTTCACATCGAGGAGCCGCACCGAAGACCCCACGCCCAGGCCGCCCATGGTCACGCCGGATGATAGAGGAAACAACTGACGCCCGGGCCGTCTTCCACGGGGCGCAAGCTCGGCTCGCTCCGGTCACAGGTGCCCGGCATGAAATCCGGGCAGCGCGGATGGAACGGACAGCCGCTCGGCCGGTTGTACGGATGAGGGATGGACCCCGCGATGGTCGGCAGCTCCGTGCGGACGGTCGCATGGATGCTGGGAATAGAGCGCAGCAGCGCCTGCGTGTACGGATGCTTCGGCGCATGGAAGATAGCATCCACGGGCCCCTGCTCCACCACGCGGCCCAGGTACATCACCACCACCTCATCGCACATCTCGGCGACGACCCCCAGGTTGTGGGTGATGAGGATGATGGTCATGCCCTCGCGGTCCTGCAGGTGCCGGAGGAGGTCCAGGATCTGGGCCTGGGTGGTGACATCCAGGGCCGTCGTCGGCTCGTCGGCGATGAGGATCCTGGGACCGCAGGACAGGGCCATGGCGATCATGGCCCGCTGCCGCAGCCCGCCGCTCAACTGGAAGGCATACTCGTCGAGGCGCCGCTCGGGTTTCGGGATGCCCACCAGGTGCAGCATCTCAGTGGCCTTCAGTCGGGCCGCCTCTACGCTCACGTTCTGGTGAAGCTGGATCGTCTCGATGATCTGGTTCCCGACCGTGTGCACGGGGCTGAAGGAGGTCATGGGCTCCTGGAAGATGAGGCCGATGTCGCCGCCCCGGATCTGGCGCATCTCGTATCCCGCCGGATCCAACCCGGCCAGGTCCACCTCGCCTGCCCGCCCATTCCCCGCATCACGCCGCAGCAGGATGGATCCCCCGACGATCCGGCCGGGTCGCTCGACGATCCGCAGGATGGACCTGGCCGTCACGCTCTTCCCGCACCCACTCTCCCCCACGATGCCCAGGGTCTTGCGCCGGGGGACGTCGAAGCTCGCGCCGTCCACGGCCCGGACCGTTCCCTCGTCTTGAAAGAAATGGGTCTTCAGATCCCGCACCGACAGGATCGGCGCCGCGCGACTGTCCGTGACTGGGTCAACCACTCGTTTCCCCGTTTCCGTCCCTACGGGCGTTGGCCAGCGGGAGCTTTTCGGCAGCGACAGCGATATCCGATAGCGAAAAAACGTGGTCACCCACTGTCGCTATCGCTGTCCCTGTCGGCTCCTCGTATCTGTCCCTGTCCCTGTCGCTATCCCTGTCCGAAAGATCCGTCCGCCTCCGTTCCCTGTCGCTGTCCCTATCGGGTATCGCTGTCGGTTCTTCGTCTCAATGTCCGTACGGGTCCGCCGCATCCCGGAGGCCGTCCCCCATGAAGTTGAAGGCGAGGATCACGATGATGACCGGGATCGACGGGATCAGCAGCCACGGTGAGATGGCCAGGGCCTGGACGTTCTGGGCCTGCTGCAACAGGACCCCCCAACTGATGGCCGGTGGACGAAGCCCCAGGCCCAGGAAGCTCAGGGACGTCTCGCTGATGATCATGGCGGGGATGGCCAGCGTCGTTGCCGCGATGATATGGCTGAGAAAGGATGGAACGAGATGCGTGAAGATGATCCGCATCTGGCCGCATCCGGCCAGCTCGGCCGCCATCACGAAATCCTCTTCGCGGAGCGACAGGAAACGCCCGCGGACCACCCGAGCCAGCTCCGTCCAGCCGACCAGCGAGATGATCAGCGTGATGGCGAAGTAGATCTGCATGGTGGTCCACTCGTTGGGGAGGGCCGCCGCCAGGCCCATCCACAAGGGAATGGTCGGGATGGATCGGAGAATCTCGATGACGCGCTGGATGATGGTATCCATGACGCCGCCATAGAGTCCCGAGATCCCGCCCAGGAGGACGCCCAGGATCAGGCTGAGCGCCACGCCGACCAGGCCGATGGTCAGAGAAGTCTGGGTCCCGTACATCAGCCGGGACCAGACATCCCGCCCCTGCTCGTCGGTGCCCAACACGAACAGCGTCTCCTCCGCAGGCGCCCCCTCGACGCCGATGAAATGCCGGTTGGTGGGGATGAGTCCAAACAGATGATACTCGAACCCCCGGGCGAAGAAGCGCACCAGGATCTTTTTCTCCGGGTCCGGCGTGTAGACCCGCTTGAAGGTGACCGGGTCGCGCCTCCCCGCAAGCCCATACACGTGGGGCCTGAGCCGTCCCCCGTCGAACCAGTGAATGGGCTGGGGTGGGAGCAGCGACCGCTGGGCCTCGGAGGCCAAGGGGGTGGAGTACGCCAGGAAGTCCGCACAGATGACGACGAGGTAGAAGAGGAAGACGACGACCGTGCTCACCATCGCCACGCGGTGCTTGCGGAAGCGCCACCACATCAACTGCCATTGGGTGGCGACGGAGATGCGCTCCTCGGCGACCGATGGAACGGCGCCGGGCTCCTCGTGTCCGTTGGCTACTGCTTGCCCTCGAACCGGATGCGGGGGTCTATCCATAGCAACAGGAGGTCGGAGAGGAACGTGCCGATGACCGTCATGACTCCCAGGAGCAACACGATGGTCCCGGCCAAGAACATGTCCTGGGCGATCAGGGCCTTGAGCAGCAGGGGCCCCACCGTCGGCAGGCTCAGCACCAGTGAGACGATGATGCTCCCCGACACGACGTAGGGGAGCAGGTATCCAATGGTGGAGGCGAACGGATTCAAGGCCACCCGCACCGGGTACTTCAGGATCACGCGGCTCTCCGGAAGCCCCCGGGCCCGGGCGGTCACGACGTACGGCTTGCCCAGCTCATCCAGGAGGTTCGCCCGCATGATGCGGATCAACTGGGCCGTGCCGGCCAGGCCCAGGATCAGGGCGGGGAGCGGCAGGTGCTTGGTGAGGTCCCACAGCTTGGCCAGGCCCCAGGGCGCCTCCGCCAACTCGTCGGAGAAGAGGCCGCCGATGTTGGCATTGAACAGCGTGAACCCGAGGTACATGAGGATCAGGGCCAGCATGAAGCTTGGCACCGCCAGGCCGATGAACCCCACGAAGGTGGCGATGTAGTCGCCAAGGGAGTACTGCCGCACCGCGGAGTAGATGCCGATGGGCAGGGCCACCAGCCACGTGAAGACGATGGCCGCCACGGAGACCACCATGGTGAGCCACAGGCGGTCGCCGATGACCTCGGCGACGGGGCGGCTGTACTCCAGCGCCATGCCGAAATTCCCCTGGAGGATCATGGCCATCCAGCGCAGGTACTGGACGTAGAGCGGCTGGTCCAGCCCGTACTGCTGGCGCAGCGCCTCGGCTTCTTGCGCGGAGACGAAGCTCCCCGAGCCCGACATCTGGGCGATGT
Organism: Candidatus Methylomirabilota bacterium; assembly: GCA_016208645.1. GTDB lineage: Bacteria > Methylomirabilota > Methylomirabilia > Methylomirabilales > 2-02-FULL-66-22 > 2-02-FULL-66-22. The sequence goes on from JACQXP010000031.1 coordinate 19,756, forward strand.
AGGTGGTGATATAGTCGCCTGGCGGAAGCTGGATGATGACGAAGGCCAGGACGGACACCGCCCACATCGTGAGGACGGCAAGGATCAGCCGTCAGGCGGCCGCCGGGTCTTCGCGTATTCCTGGCTAGGCCTTGTAGTAGAAGGTGGCCGGGTGTGAGCTGCAGGGGGTCCGGGCGTGCTGCGCGTTGACCTGCCGCGAGGGGATGTTCCCAAGCTTCTTGCTGACGATCCGCACACCCATCGCCGCCGGGGACTGGCCCACCGTGCCGATGCTGAACTGGTTGTCCACCATGATCTTCCAGATCTCCTGGGCGATCTTGTACCGCTCCTGGGTCTTCTTCCCGGCCGCGGTGCGGAACAGCTCCAGGGCCTTCTTCAATTCAGGGTCCTTCGGCTCCTTCCCCTTGGCCCCGCCACTGGCATACCAGTCGGCAATGGGATGGCCCAGCATGGCCTCCACAGGATCCACGGGCAGGGCGTGCCGCGGGAAGAGGTACAGGACCTCCGACCCGTCGTTGAGCCAGATGGAGATCTGGTGCTCGTTGCCCTTGATCTTCGTGAAGAACAGGCTCCGCTCCACTTCCTTGACGTCGGCCTGGATGCCGATCTTCTTCCACTGCTCCTTGATCATCTCCGCGATCTGGGTGTGGGGGATGAAGGCCCCCGCCGCGGTGAGCAGCTCGAGGCGCAGCCGCCCTTTCCCATCCGTCCGCAGGCGATAGCCTTCGCCGTCCTTCTTGCTCAGGCCGATCTTGTCCAGCAATTCGTTGGCCTGCTTCGGATTGTGCGTGGACCACTTTTTGCGCCACTCCGGCCCCGGACTGTACGGGAGACTCTCCGCGGGTGCTACGGATCCGGGAGTGCCTACCCCCAGCCAGAACGTCTCGTTGAGCTGGTCCCGTTCAATGCCCAAGGAGAGGGCCCGCCGGAAGTCCCGGGTCTGGAGCCACTTCGCGACCTCCGGATCCGCCTCGTAGGCCTGGTTCGTCTGCAGGGTGGCATCCGATCCGTTGAGCGCGGGGTCGAGCCGGACATCGTAGTTCCCCTTGCCGCGGTTCTCCAGGAAGACCGGCAGCTTGGCCAGGCCGGTGTGCCGCTCCTGGAGGTCGTACTGGCCGGCGATCGCTCGGAGGTTCAACACCTCCAGGTTCTCCGCCAGCGTCATGCTGATCCGGTCAATGTAAGGAAGCTGGTTCCCCTGCGTGTCCACTCCGTAGTAATAGGGGTTGCGCTCCAGGGCCCAGTTCGGAGTGTTGATGGGACTGACGGTCTTCCAGGGGCCCAGAACCGGCAGTTCGGGATTCAGGCGCCAGTCCCACCGGTTCTTGATATAGCTTACCCAGCCGTCGAAGCCGGCCGCCTTGGCCTTCCGGTCCACTTCCTCCCGGGAGACGTACTTGGAGTGGAACTGCTTCAGGTAGTGGCCCGGCATGTAGGCGCCCATGGTCCGGTTGAAGTGCTGCTGGGTGGCCTGGCCGCCGCCCATGGCGGTGCTGCCCGCCAGGATGTCCACGAACAGATAGTTCGGGTCGGGGAACTCGAAGACGACGGTGTAGTCGTCCCGCTTGCGGAGCGTGCCCGGCTTGCCGTTGACCATGAAGTCGGGGTTCGGCGTCGGCTGGAGGTCCTTGTTCAGATAGA
>JACQXP010000518.1 GCA_016208645.1 Candidatus Methylomirabilota bacterium
ACGCTTTCTAAGAAACCCGGCCCCAGGTGTTGATGGACCTCGATCGCTGCGCCAATCACCTCCCGAGCCAGTCGGTCTACTCTCTGATTTGGTTCAACCTTACCAGCCTTGGCGTCTTGGCGGTTCAAGCGTTCTCCTTCTGGACGCGGAGCATGCCGCAGGCTGCGGAGATGTCCCAGCCGCGACTTTCCCGGATCGTGGCGGTCAGGCCGGCATCCTGGAGGATGCGCTGGAATGCCTCCACCCGCTCCCGTGGCGAGGGGCGATCCGGCAAGTCGGGGGCCGTATTGAATGGGATGAGGTTGATCTTGCACTGGATCCCGTGCAGGAGACCGACCAGGCGCTTCGCGTCCCCGGGTGAGTCGTTGACCCCATTCAGCATCACGTACTCGAAGGTCAGCCGCCGCCGGTTCGGCAAGGGGTAGGCGCGGCAGGCGGCGAGCAGATCCGCGATGGGCCAGCGCCGGTTGATGGGCATGATCTCGTCCCGCACCGCGTCCGTCGTCGCACTGAGGGAGACCGCCAGGTTGACGCCCAGGTCCGAGGCTGCCAGCTTCTGGCTCCCCGGAACGTGGCCCGCCGTGGACAGCGTGATCCGCCGCGGGGAGAAGTTCGCCCCCTGCTCGTCGGACAGGATCCGGATGGCCCGCTCTACCTGGGGGAGATTCAGGAGGGGCTCTCCCATCCCCATCAGCACGATGTTCGAAATCCGCTCGCCCTGCTCCAGCCGGTCCTGGAGAACCAGGATCTGCCCAACGATCTCGGCCGCGCCAAGGTTCCGGCGCAAGCCCATGAGGCCCGTCAGGCAGAACCGGCAGGCCAGGGGACACCCCGCCTGCGTCGAGATGCAGGCGGTCAGCCGCCCGTCATCGGGGATCAGGACGCTCTCGATCTTTTCCCCGTCGTCCAACCGGAAGAGGTATTTCCGGGTCCCGTCGAGGGAGCGCTGGACGCGGGCAATCTCCGGCCGGCTCACACGCACGCACTCCGCCAGGACGGCCCGCAGTCCCCGCGGCAGGCTGGTCATGGCATCCACGTCCTGGGCGCGGCGGGCCTGCACCCAGTGGAAGAGCTGCCGCCCCCGGTACGCGGGCTGGCCCAGCTCCCCCATCAAGGTCTCCACCTCGGATCGCAGGAGACCGACGAGGTCTATCAAGTTCTCGTTCATCGTCCAGTCATGGCATGCGCCCGGATCGCGCCCAACTCATCCACCGCGGCGGCCGGAATCTTCAACCCGAGAATCCCGTCCCGCAGGGTGTCGCCTTCGTCGAAGAATGGCACCCCCCAGAGCAAGGCCTCTCCGATGGCGCAGCTCAACTCCAGGCCCGTCACATCCACCCGCCGATCAATGATCCTCAGCAGATGCGGCTCCACGTACGCCTTGGCCTCTTCCAGGTTGCGCGTGCATCCCACCAGGGGGGCGGGGTCTCCGGCCTCCAGGTGAACCATCCTCTGGGTGAAGATCTGGCCGGGGTCACCGAAGTAGGAGGCATTGTGCAACTCGAACCCCGTGACGTACACCCATTCGACCCGCGGCACCTGGCGGGCCAGGGCCTCTCGCTCCGGATCCTCCCAGTGGGAGGCGTAGTTCACGCGGAAGGCCCAGACGGGAAGATGGAGGGTGGGTCGATTCGCGTGGGCGGCAGCGCGTGCGATGAACCCCCGTCGCTCCACGAACGTCCCCCCCACCACCTCCTGGGCGACCTGGCACGCGACACACCAGAAGACCACGTCCTGCTGCAGGCCGGACAGAGGCCCCCCGCACCGCGGGCAGCGAAGGGCCAGTACCGTCGGACCACCCATTTCAGCCCCGTCCTCCCGACCGCATCCCG
>JACQXP010000032.1 GCA_016208645.1 Candidatus Methylomirabilota bacterium
ACCGTGGGCGAGCAGATCACTCCCGAGGCCTTGTTGCTGGAGACCTCTCCCGCGCCATCCCCTGCTTCGCTCCTGGCCCAATCAGCCCGCCGCCCCACGCTCGACGAATTGACGGGCGAGTACGTTGCGCTCGTCCTCCGCGAGGTTGGCGGGGAAAAGGCCAAGGCCGCAGAGATCCTGGGGATCAGCAAGCGCACGCTGTACCGGTGGGAGAAGCAGCTCGGCGCCGGTGACAGCGTGTCACCAGCCGGGACACCCTGACTTCGCCCGGTATTTCTCACGAGTTCCTGCAATTCTTCCTCGACCCATTCCTGGTGCGGCTTGCCAAACTGTCTGCGTAACGCCTGGCCAGCGGCTCGCCTACAGCGACCTTCCATCACGGCGTAACTTCCGATAGATCCAGCTTTTCCCGGGGTTCCAGCATCCCCCGACCTCTTCATCGGCACCATCATTGCTATAGGGTGTCGTCGTGGGGCGTGCACATGCCGCAGGGACCCGCTGGCCGCCTTTGAGCGAAGGGAGGAAAGGCTCCGAGATGTCCACCGAATCGCCTGAGCGGTCTGGAGGGCATGAGGCCCGCGCGCGGATCCTGGTCGTGGATGACGACGGCGAGATGCGCGCCCTCCTGGTGGACGTCCTGGGTGGCGAGGGCTACGACGTGATAGAGGCGGCGAACGGGGCGGAGGCGCTCATCCGCTTGCGAGCCGATCCCTTCGCCGCCATCGTCCTGGACAAGAACATGCCCGGGCTGAGCGGCCTGGATCTCCTGCCGGGCCTGCGGGTGATCTGCCCGGAGACCCCCGTGATCCTGATCACCGCCTTCGGGGACGTCGCCACCTACATGGAGGCGATGGAGAAGGGCGCCTACGAGTACGTCTTCAAACCGTTCCGCATGGAAGAACTCCTCAGGGTAGTGAGGCGGGCGCTTCCGTCCGGCGCCCGTTCCGGCCCATCGCCTTCCGCCGCTGGCGCGACGCCGTGAGTCAAGCAGGCGAGTTCAGTCTGTGTTCCGGGTGCGGGCAGTGGGCGATTTGGACGCCTCGGCACCGGAAGGGTCCGATCTACTGCTGCGAGGGATGCGCCCGGGACCTGGGATGCACCTGCGGCAAGGCCCCCGACGAGTGGGTCCCTGCGGCGGCATCCCGGCGGGGAGCCCGAGGAGGGAGTCGGATCCCTCACCAACGGCTGGAGGCCATCCCAACCGCCACCCTGTGCGTCCCCTGCCAAGAGCAGCGCGAAGCCGCCCGCGCTGCCTGACGTCCCGGCGGACTGGGGATCCACTTTTCATGCTTTCGGATTCATGACTGATCGCGGGTCGGAGCGTCGGGGACGGGCCCCCCGGAGGAGGGTCGGCTGGCCTGGGTTCCCGGCCGACAGCCCCAACTGCTGTTCACATCGGAGGAGATGACCGTGCGAATCGTGACGAACGGGGTGGCGGCGGTTCTCGCGCTCCTGATCGGTCTCGGCGTCGGGTACT
>JACQXP010000519.1 GCA_016208645.1 Candidatus Methylomirabilota bacterium
CCCGGTGGAGACGGTCCACGAGTTCGCCCGGGGAATTTCCCTGACGCCGACTGCCGACAGTCCCTTCACGCAGAAGTGGGAGCGCGCCGTCACCAGCTACTTTCAGGGAGACTACGCGCGGGCCGCCCAGCAGGTGGAGGAGGCGGATCGGATCATGCCCGGATTCCCCGACCTCTTGCGATTGCGCTCCGAGGCGCAGATGCGGGCAGAGCGCGAGCCAGGCTTCGGCGGTCGCCGCCTGACGGTGGGCATCGGCCTGGGCGCCGGCCTTGGAATGGCGCTCCTGGTCCTGGGGGTGCGGACGGCCGTGAACCGGAAGCTGCGTCGGGCGCAGGGACGCGTCCAGCGGATCAGTCCGGACGAGATTCGCAACCGCTTGGAGGCGGGAGCGCCCGTCGCAGTGGTGGACGCGCGCCACGGGGGGAACTTCGACGAGAGCCCGGTCCAGGTGGCCGGCGCCCTCCGCTACGACATCGAGCGGCCCAGTTCCCAGGCGCTGCAGGTGCAGGTAGCGCCCAGCGGCGAGGTGGTCGCCTATTGCGACTGACCCGACGAAGCGACCAGCGCCCGTGTGGCGCTGCAACTGATGCAGGCGGGGTACAGCCGCGTGTCCGTGGTCCGCGGCGGGTTCCATGGACTGCTGGAGGCGGGCGTCTCGGTCGCGCCCAAGGACATCGCGCCCGTGCCGCCGCCCGCATCCTTGCCGGAGAAGGAGGCGCGCCCGCTGGGAAGCCTCGCGTAGCTGCTGGGTGACGTCTCCCGGCCGGACCTTCTTGCTTGCCAGCGCCGGTCGGTCCAGCGACCGGCGCAACGCTTTTCGGCGGGTGCTCGCGCCAATCCGGGTGCCATCGGATATCGAGAGGGAGCCGAGCATGTCCATCCTGCGCCGTCCGCTGCGCGTCTTTCCGGCTGCACGGATCCTCTGGCTGCTGCTTCTCCTGTCCGTACTTCTCATGGGCCAGGCCCTTCCGGCCGAGGGTCCGGGCCGGAGCCCGAGCGGCCTCACCGCCGAGGCAGAGATCATCAACGGCGTCTATCGCGCCGCCAGCCCCGGCGTGGTCCATATCACCAGCACGGTGCTGAGCCAGGACTTCTTCTTCCGGATCGTCCCGGA
>JACQXP010000522.1 GCA_016208645.1 Candidatus Methylomirabilota bacterium
ATTCCCGGCCGTCGACTCGCCTCGGTCCCCCTGACCGAGGACACCCTGGCCGCACAGGACTGCGTCTGCCTCGCCGTGGCCCACCGCGCCTTCGACATCCCCTGGGTGCTCAAGCACAGCCGGCTCCTGATGGATGCCACGGGCGTCACGCGCCGCTTCCCGCAGGATCGCGGCACGGTGATTCGCCTGTAGGCCATGGGCTACCTCGCACCTCTTCTCACCCCCTTCCTGGTCGCCTTCGGATCGGCCCTGATCCTCACGCCGCTCTGTCGTCGCGTGGCCGTGACTCTCGGCGTGATGGACCGGCCGGGCGGGAAGAAAATTCACGCCCAGCCGACGCCCCTCCTGGGGGGGCCGGCCATCGCCATCGCGCAGGCCGGCGGCGTCCTGGCAAGCGGGCCAGTTGACCCGGTCCTGGTGAGCGTCCTGGTGGCAGCGGGGCTCATCCTCCTCCTGGGCATCCACGACGATCTGTCCCCCGCTCCCGGGGGGGTGCGCTGGTGGCTCCGGCTGCTTTTCCAGGGCTTCCTGGCAGTCTTCGTCATCCATCCCGGGATCACGCTGGGCTTTCTTCGCACCCCCTGGCTCAGCATCCCGGTCATACTGCTGTGGATCGTGGGGATCACCAACGCCTTCAACCTCCTCGATAACATGAATGGCCTGTCGGCAGGCGTGGCGGCCATCGCGGGGCTGACCTTCGCCTCCCTGGCGGCGCGCTACATCGACCTCGGCCCCGAGCAGGTGCCAACGGTGAGGGCCTCTGCCGCCCTGGCCGGCGCCTGCCTGGGGTTCCTCCCCAGCAACTTCCGATCCCGGATCTTCATGGGCGACGCAGGAAGCCTCTTCGTCGGCTTCAGCCTCGCCTGCGTGGCGGCCCTCGGCAGTTGGCGGAGTCCCACGGCGCCCACGTCGGTCATCATCCCGCTGCTGGTCCTGGCCTATCCGATCTTTGACACCACCCTGGTGGTGATCCTGCGCCTGCGGCGGGGGCAGTCCCCGGTCGTCGGCGGGCGGGATCATTCCTCACACCGGCTGGTCAACCTGGGACTGGGCCGGGTGGAGGTGGTCCTGCTCATCTATCTCTTCTCCCTCTCGCATGCCCTCACGGCCGTCCTGGTCTCTTCGGTGACGCTTCGCCTCTCCCTGCTGGCGCTGGCCGGAAGCGCCAGCGTCCTGTTCATCTTCGGCATGGTGCTGCGCAAGGCGCCCGTCTGGGGGGTCGGGGCCTCGGAGGAGGGGCCGAACCGTGGCCAAGAAACTGGATAGCGTGATCGTCCTGCTGGTGATCGTGATCCTGGGGGCCCTGATCGGCAGCGTGATCGGCGAGGTCATCGGGACCCTGGCCCCGGGGGGATATGTGGAGAAGGTCTTCTCCCGGGGGATCAACCCCGGCATCACCCCGCCGGCGGTCCTGGACCTCAAGGTCCTCACCCTGACGCTCGGACTGACCGTGAAGATCAACCTGGCGAGCCTGCTGGGGATCGTCCTCGCCCTCCTCATTTACCGGAAACTCTGACATGGTCACGCCCTGCTCTCGTGAACTCCGCCGCGCAGGGGCCAGGGGTCGGGCACCCAGCGGATATCGGACCACCGGCCCATCCGCTGGGTCCCCGGCGGTCGGTCACTTCGACCCCCCAGCCCCTAATCCCTGACCCTCGACCCTCATGCCCGAGATCATTCTCTCCTCGGCGTCGCCGCGACGCGCCGCCCTCCTGCGACA
>JACQXP010000033.1 GCA_016208645.1 Candidatus Methylomirabilota bacterium
CCGCCCGCATTCTCGTAGTATGGTTTCGTGCCCTCGTGGCGCGCGGGAGCGTCCCGCGTCCTCAGGTGGGATGTGGACCCAGGTGGTACGTTTGCCATGATCCAGATCGAGGACATCAGCAAATCCTTCGGCGGGCAGGTGCTGTTCCGGGACCTGACGTGGCATATCACTAGGGGCCAGCGCATCGGCCTGGTGGGCCCCAACGGCGCCGGCAAGACCACCCTCTGCCGCATCCTCACCGGCCAGATGGAGGTGGATTCCGGCCAGGTCCGGCGGGCGAAGTCCGCGACCATCGGGTATCTGCCGCAAGAGATCGCCACGCCCGGCGACGGAACGGTCCTGGGCCACCTGCTGGCGGGGTTCCCCGAGATCGAGCGGCTGGAGGCAGAGCTGGAACTTTTGGCCGGCGAGATGGCCGAGGTGGAGAACGGAGCGTCCGAAGATCTCATGCGGCGCTACGGCGACCTCCAGCACCAGTACGAGGCGCTGGGCGGCTACAGCCTGGAGGCCAGGGCCAAGGCGATCCTGGGCGGCCTGGGCTTCGGGCCGGACGATTTCTTCGCGCCCCTGACAAAACTCTCGGGGGGCTGGCGGATGCGCGTGGCCCTGGGGCGCCTCCTGCTGCAGGCGCCGGACCTGCTCCTCCTGGACGAGCCCACCAACCACCTGGATCTCGAATCCCTGCAGTGGCTGGAGGAGTTCCTGGCGGCCTACGAGGGAACGGTGGTGATCATCTCCCACGACCGGTACTTCCTGAACCGGGTGGTGGACCGCATCGCGGAGCTGGAACTGGGGCGGTTCGCCCTCTCCGTCGGCGATTACGATGATTACCAGGCGCAGAAGCTGGTGCGGCAAGAGCAGATTCAGGCGGCACAGCGCACTCAGGCCGAGCAGATCGAGAAGATGGAGCGCTTCATCCGGAAATTCCGGTACAAGGCGACCAAGGCGCGCCAGGTCCAGAGCCGCATCAAACAATTGGACCGGATGGAGCGGGTCGAGGTGATCCGCGCCCCCAAGCGGATCCATTTCCGCATGCCCCAGCCTCCGCGGAGCGGGACGACCGTGTGCGAGCTCCGCCGGATCCGCAAGGCCTACGGGGACAAGGTCGTCTATGCCGGCGTTGACCTCCGCCTCCTTCGAGGGGACCGGGTGGCCCTGGTCGGCGTCAACGGCGCCGGGAAAAGC
>JACQXP010000529.1 GCA_016208645.1 Candidatus Methylomirabilota bacterium
GATCGAGGAAGCCCTGTGGGAGCTGGTGACGCGAGGCCTGGTGACGGGGGACGGGATCGCCGGTCTCCGCCTGTTGCTGACCAAAGGGGAGGCGAAGCGCGATCCGCACCGGCGCTTCCGCGCGATCCGGGGAGGTCGCGCCATGGCGCGACATGTCCCCGTGGGCCGATGGTCGCTGCTGCGGGAGGCGGGTGATCCAGGGGATCGCCAGACGGCCGGCCCCGACGCGGTCGAGACGATGGCGCGTCAGTTGCTGCGCCGGTACGGCGTCGTCCTTCGCGACCTGCTGGCGCGGGAGACCCGTGCCCCCTCGTGGCGGACGCTGCTCGGCATCTACCGGAGGCTGGAGGCGCGGGGGGAGATCCGCGGCGGCCGGTTCGTGGACGGATTCACGGGGGAGCAGTTCGCCCTGCCCGAGGCGGTAGAGGCGCTCCGCGCCATCCGGCGCAAACGGGACGGGCAGGAGGCGGTGCTGGTTTCCGCCGCCGACCCGCTGAACCTGGTGGGCATCCTGACGCCGGGCAGCCGGGTCTCGCCGCTATCCGGCCAGGCCGTCCTGTACGTGGACGGCATGCCGGTCGAGGTCGGCGAGCCCCACCGGCTCCGCGCCAGGCGGCTTGACGGCTTGCGGGAACGGTGATAGAGTTTCGCCAGTAAGAAACGGGAGCCCGGGGTGCCGGGCTGAGAGGGTGGGGCGGTTCCCTCACCGACCGTTAGAACCTGACCCGGGTAATGCCGGCGTAGGGACTATCAGGAAAAACTCAACCGCCCTCGTGGCGGTTTTTTTTGTTGTCCGGAAGGCATGTGTCCCCGCCGACCTGGCTCCGGACAAGAAACCAATTCATCCGCTCCGTCTCTTTCCGGGTGAGGAGTTCTTCATGGACATGCGAGCGGCGAGGTACCACGGGCCAGGAAAGCCCCTGAGTCTCGAGAGGCTGCCGGTCCGGCCCCTCAAAGCCGGGGAGGCCCTGGTGCGGGTCAGGGCGGCGGGGATCTGCCACACGGACCTTCACTTCCTGAGCGGCGTCCTGAACCTGGGTATCCACCCCCTGACCCTGGGGCACGAGATCGCCGGGGAGGTCGCGGACCTCTCCGGCGCCGCCCCGGGCGTGGGGGTCGGCGATCGGGTGCTGGTCTCCTACTATGCGACCTGCGGCCGCTGCCACTGGTGCCGCACGGATCGGGCGAACCTGTGCCCCCAGGTGGTGGCGGAGTACGGATTCACGGCCGATGGGGGTTATGCGGAATACGTCGTGGTTCCCGCCGCGAACCTGGTGAAGCTCCCCGGCACCCTCGACCTTGCCGAGGCGGCCACCCTGGGGTGCAGCGTCACCACGGCGATCCACGCGGCGCGGACGATCGCCGACTTGCGGGTCGGCGAGACGGCCGTGGTGTACGGGGTGGGCGGCGTGGGATTCGGGCTCATCCAGTTCTGCAAGCTGGCCGGGGCGCGCGTCATCGCGGTCAGCCGGTCGCCCGAGAAGCGGGCGAGGGCCTCGCAACTCGGGGCGGATGCGGTGGTGGACGGAACGGCGGATGTCGCGCAGGCGATCCGGGCCATCACGCATGGGGAGGGCGCCGACGTCGTGTTCGAATTGGTCGGCACCGAGGTCACGATGGCTCACGCGGTGAAATCCCTCCGGCGGCGTGGTCGCCTGGTCTTCATCGGGTACTCGCAAGACCTCTTCGTCGCCAGCCCATTGCAGCTCGTCATTGGAGAGCTGACCGTGACGGCCTCCGTGGGGAACACCTTTGACGAATTGCTTCAGGCGGTGGACCTGGCGGCGGCCGGGAAGATCAGGGCGGTCGTGGACAGAAACGTTTCCCTGGACCAGCTCCCCGCGACCCTGGAGGCCCTGCGGAAGGGAGGGATCGTCGGACGGGCGGTGGTCACGTTTGACTGAGAGCCGCGAGCCGCGAGCCGCGATCCAAAATGCAGAGGGGCAGAGGAGCAGAAGAGCGGAGGGAATGCGGAATTCGGAATGGCGAATGC
>JACQXP010000530.1 GCA_016208645.1 Candidatus Methylomirabilota bacterium
CGGGCGTCGGTGAAAGCGATCTGCGAGAAGTGCAAGGTCATCAAGCGGAAGGGGATCATCCGCATCGTCTGCGAGAACCCGAAGCACAAGCAGCGGCAGGGCTAGATCCGCAATGCGGAATGGGGAATGCGGAATGGGGAATGCGGAATGCGGAACGAAGGCACGCCGTCGTGATTCCGCACTCCGCATTCGCCATTTCGCATTTCGCCATCGAGCATAGGAGGCAACGATGGCCAGAATCGCGGGGGTGGATCTGCCGCGGGAGAAGCGGCTGGAAGTCGCCCTTACCTACATCTACGGGATCGGGCGGCCCTCGGCGCTGAAGATCCTGGCCGAGGCCGAGGTTCCCCCGGAGGTCCGGGTCAAGGACCTGACCGAGGACCAGGTCAACAGGCTGCGGCGGGTCATCGAGGGAGGCCACCGGGTCGAGGGCGACCTGCGGCGCGAGATCTCCATGAACATCAAGCGGCTGATGGACATCGGCTGCTACCGGGGCCTGCGCCACCGCCGGGGGCTGCCGGTGCGGGGGCAGCGGACCAGCACCAACGCGCGGACGCGCAAGGGGCCCCGCCGCACCGTGGGCGTCAAGCGGGCCGCGGCGGCCAAGGCCACGCCCACAGGCAAGGCATAGGAAATGACCAATGACCAATTGCCAATGACCAATGGGACGCGGCTCTCGCCCCAACGCATTGGGATTTGGTCATTGATCATTGGTCATTGAACGGAGGAGCAGATGGCGACACCACCACCCAAGCGACCGGTGACGGCGCGTCCCAGCAAGAAGGAAGGCAAGGGCGTCACCCACGGTCTCGCCTGCATCCAGGCGACGTTCAACAACACCATCGTCACCATCACGGATGGGACGGGAAACGTGGTCACCTGGGCCAGCGCCGGCAGCGTGGGGTTCAAGGGGTCGCGCAAGAGCACCCCCTTTGCCGCCCAGATGGCGGCCGAGAGCGCCGCGCAGAAGGCCATCGCACAGGGGATGAAAGAGGTGAAGGTCTACGTGAAGGGGCCCGGGGCCGGGCGGGAGGCGGCCATCCGCTCCCTCCAGGCGGCGGGGCTGGAGATCACGGCCATCAAGGACGTGACCCCCATTCCCCACAATGGCTGCCGACCGCGGAAACGGAGGCGCGTCTAGGATGGTGTTGCAGTGCTGCAGTGTGGATGTGCTGCCGTTCCCCAACAGCAGCACCGCAGCACCGTAGCACAGCAGCACCGCAGCAGAAGGAGTGAGTTCTGTGGCACGATACATCGAACCGGTCTGCAAGCTGTGTCGACGGGAGGGCCTGAAGCTCTTCCTGAAGGGCGATCGGTGCTTCACGCTCAAGTGCGCCATCGAGAAGCGGAACTACCCGCCCGGGGAGCATGGCCAGCGCCGGTCCAAGCACTCCGAATATGGGTTGCAACTCCGCGAAAAGCAGAAGATGAAGCGGCTCTACGGGATCCTGGAGACCCAGTTCCGCACCTACTTCAGGATGGCCGAGCGGCAGAAGGGGATCACCGGGGAAAACCTGGTGCGCCTGCTGGAGCAGCGCCTGGACAACGTGGTGCACCGCCTCGGCCTGGGGGCCTCCCGCGCCCAGGCGCGGATGCTGATCGGGCACGGCCACATCCGGGTGAACGGGCGCCGGGTGACCATCCCCTCGTACCTCCTGCGGGCCGGCGACGTGGTGGAGATCCAGCCGGCCAGCCGCGAGATGGGGGCCATCAAGGCCGCCCTGGAGGGGGCGAAGAAGCGCAGGGTTCCCTCCTGGTTGGAGCTGGACGCCGCCAACTTCACGGGCACGGTCCGCAGCCTGCCCAGCAAGGAAGAGATGGCCATCCCGGTCCAGGAGCAGCTGGTGGTCGCCCTGTACTCGAAGTGAGGCGACCGGAGAGAGGCTGAGGGAGAGGCGCATGATACAGAAGTTCAAGGGATTCCAGAAGCCCAAGCGGCTGGAGTGCGAGCTGGAGACCCTCACCAGCACCTATGGGAAATTCTTCGCGGAGCCGCTGGAGCGCGGCTTCGGTTTGACCCTGGGGAACGCGCTCCGCCGGGTGCTGCTGTCCTCCATCGAGGGCGCGGCCATCACCTCCGTCCGCATCGCCGGGGTCCTGCACGAGTTCTCGTCCATCCCGGGGGTCAAGGAGGATGTCACCGACGTCATCCTGAACCTGAAGCAGCTCCGGTTGAAACTGAATGTGGATCACTCCAAGACCCTGACGCTGAAGGCGGCCGGGGAGGGGGAGGTCCGGGCCTCCCAGATCACCCCCGATGCCGACGTGGAGGTCCTCACGCCGGACCTGTACCTGTGCACGCTGGACCGGGACGGGAAGTTGGACATGGAGCTGGAGGTACGCAACGGTCGCGGCTACGTCCCAGCGGAGCGGAACAAGCGCGAGGGGATGCCGGTGGAGGTGGTCCCCATCGACGCCATCTTCTCCCCCATCAGGAAGGTCAACTTCCAGGTGGAGGACACGCGCGTCGGCCAGGCCACGGACTACAACAAGCTGATCCTGGAGGTCTGGACCGACGGGTCCGTGCTGCCCCAGGACGCCGTGGCCTATGCCGCCAAGATCCTGAAGGACCAGCTGTCCATCTTCATCAACTTCGAGGAGGAGCCGGAGGAAGAAGAGGAGGTGGCGGACGAGGCGCGCGAGCGCATGGTCGAGAACCTGAGCCGTCCCGTAGACGAGCTGGAGCTCTCGGTGCGGTCCGCCAACTGCCTGAAGAACTCCAACATCCGGTACATCTACGAACTGGTGGAGAAGACCGAGGCCGAGATGCTCAAGACCAAGAATTTCGGCCGGAAGTCGCTGAACGAGATCAAGGACATCCTGGCGCAGATGGGACTCAGCCTGGGGATGAAGTTGGAGGGGGTGCCCGTGGGGGAGGCCGCCAGGCGCAGGGCGGCCAAGGGCTAGGGGCGAGACCGGACCGGCATCGGCTTCTCGGGGAGACCAACGGCAATGCGGCACAGGCGTGCGGGACGCAAGCTCGGTCGGACC
>JACQXP010000524.1 GCA_016208645.1 Candidatus Methylomirabilota bacterium
CAGGGCGCCGTTTGTGATGAGGCCGATGAAGGCCTCCACCAGGCGCGAATCCCACCAGCCCTTGGCGGTCTCCTCGCGCATGAGGGCAATGGCCTCTTCCTGGGTCAAGGCGCGCTTGTACGGCCGCTCGGTCGTGAAGGCGTCGTAGATGTCCGCGACCTGCATGATGCGGGCGGTCAGTGGAATCGCCTCGCCGGCCAGGCCATCGGGGTAGCCGCTGCCGTCCCATCGCTCGTGGTGATGCCGGATGATGGGCAGGACCGTGCGGAGGGTCTTCAGGGGCTTGCAGATCCGCTCGCCGATGGCCGGATGCTCCCGCACCACCGCCCGCTCCATGTCGTTCAGCGGCCCCGGCTTCAGCAGGATGGATTCCGGGACGCCGATCTTGCCCAGGTCGTGGAGGACGCCGCCCCGCTGCAGGGCCTTCAACTGCTCTGCGTGCAGGCCCAGGGCCTTCCCCAGGGCCACGGAGTAGCGGGCCAGGCGGTCGCAGTGCCCGTTGGTGTAGGGGTCCTTGGCCTCCACGCTCAGGGCCAGGCTGAAGAGGACGGTCTCGGCATTCTCCAGCTCGTCGGTGTGCCGCTTGAGCTTCAGGAGGGAGCGGACGCGGGTGAAGAGTTCCAGCCGGTTGTACGGCTTGCTGAGGAAGTCGTCGGCCCCCGCCTCGATCCCCTTGATGCGCTGGTCGGTGGCGGTGAGCGCGGTGACCATCACCACGGGGATCAGGATCGTGCGGTCGTCGGACTTCAGCCGGCGGCAGACCTCGAAGCCGTCCAGCCTGGGCATCATGACGTCCAGGAGGATCAGGTCCGGGGGCTCGGCCGCCACTTTGACCAGCGCCTCCTCGCCTTCCCGGGCGATGCTCACCAGGTAGCCCTCGCCCGTCAGTTGATCCTCCAGGAACTGCCGGATCAGGGCGTCATCGTCCACCACGAGGATGCGCGGGCGGCTCTCGTCACCGAAGGGGGATCCAAGCAGGCCAGGCAGGGGAGGGGCGGACGGAGGGGGGGGCGAGGGGGACGCCTCCATCACGACGCGATCTCTCCCTTGCGCGTGAGACCCGCGCGCAGTTCGGCGTTCTCGTGCGTCAGGCGGGCGACTTCGCCCCGGAGGTACGCGTTCTCGCGGACCAGGCGGTCCGTGGCGACCTTTCCTTGCCGGATGAGGTCGAGAAGCGTTCCCGTCACGCTGCTGGCCGTCTGGGGAGCGGAGTTGGTGGTGAGCATGCAGGTCTTCTCCTCTGGCGATGGGCCCGGAATCGAGCCCGGACACGGTTCCCACCTGTTTGATTCGCGGGCAGACCCTCCCTCGCTCCGTGAATCGAGCAAGGCCCATGCCAAGGAGCGCGACCGATGCTCTGTCTAACACACCACCCCATTGGCGTCAAGCGGCCTTTTCCATTGATTTTTCCGGGCCGTACTGGTATGAAACACCTGCTTTTCGGGACCATCCGTGCATCCGGGGCCAAATCATGAGCATCGAAGAGCGCCTCGAGGAACTCCACCGCTGGCGCCAGCGCGCGCTGGAGGCCGGGGGGGCGGAGCGCATCCGACGACAGCACACGACGGGAAAGCTCACCGCCCGGGAGCGGGTGGAGCTCCTCCTCGACAAGGGATCCTTCACCGAGCTGGACATGCTGGTGACGCACCGCTGCCGCGACTTCGGGATGGACAAACAGCTCATCCCCGGGGACGGGGTGGTGACCGGCTACGGGACCATTGACGGCCGGCTGGTCTATCTGTTCGCCGAGGACTTCACGGTGTTCGGGGGCTCCCTGTCCGAGACGTACGCCGCCAAGATCTGCAAGGTCATGGACATGGCCCTGAAGGCAGGCGCGCCCATCCTCGGGCTCAAGGACTCGGGGGGCGCCCGCATCCAGGAGGGCGTGGTCTCCCTGGCGGGCTACGCCGACATCTTCCTCCGCAACGTCCTGGTCTCGGGGGTGATCCCCCAGATCTCGCTCATCATGGGTCCGTGCGCCGGGGGCGCGGTCTACTCCCCCGCCCTCACCGATTTCACGGTGATGGTCAAGGACACGAGCTACATGTTCATCACCGGTCCCGACGTCATCAAGACGGTGACCCACGAGGAAGTCACCTTCGAGGAGCTGGGCGGGGCCATGACCCACAACGAGAAGAGCGGCGTGGCCCACTTCGCGGCGGAGTCGGAAGAGACCGCCCTGGGCCTCGTCCGGGACCTGCTGGGCTTCCTCCCCCAGAACAACCTGGAGGAGCCGCCGCGCCGGGAAACGGACGACGATCCGAACCGGATGGAGGAGGCCCTCACCCACATCGTCCCCGACACCCCCAACAAGCCCTACGACATCAAGGAGATCGTCCGCCTGGTGGTGGACGACGGAACGTTCCTGGAGGTCCACGAGCACTTCGCCCGCAACATCGTGGTGGGTTTCGGGCGACTGGACGGCCAGGCGGTGGGCTTCGTCTGCAACCAGCCCGCGGTGCTGGCGGGCTGCCTGGACATCAACTCGTGCATCAAGGCGGCGCGGTTCGTGCGATTCTGCGACGCCTTCAACCTCCCCATCATCACGCTGGAGGATGTGCCCGGCTATCTGCCCGGGACCGCCCAGGAGTGGGGAGGCATCATCAACCACGGGGCCAAGCTGCTCTACGCCTACGGCGAGGCCACGGTCCCCAAGCTCACGGTCATCACGCGCAAGGCCTACGGCGGCGCCTACTGCGTCATGGGCAGCAAGCACATGCGGGCCGACGTCAACCTGGCCTACCCCACGGCGGAGATCGCCGTCATGGGACCGGAGGGGGCGGTGAACATCCTCTACCGCCGGGAACTGGCCGAGGCCGCCGACGCGGCGGCCTTCCGCGCGGAGCGGGTGGCCGAGTTCCGGGAAAAATTCGCCAACCCCTACGTGGCGGCGGCGCGGGGCTACGTGGATGAGATCATCGAGCCCAAGGAGACCCGGCCCAAGCTGATCCGGGCCCTCCGAATGCTGGCCACGAAGCGGGACAGCAATCCCCCCAAGAAGCATGGCAATATTCCGCTGTGAACCGCGGAGAGGGCAATGGCATTTTCAAATTTCAAACCGACAACCGACAACCGAGCAATGGGGGAAACGGATGACCGGTTGTCAGTTGTCGGTTGTCAGTTTTCAATTGGCACTGTCTGCCCGGGCATGTTGTGGAGGATCGCCATGGCGAGAGTCCTGGTCGTTGACGACGAACCAGATGCCGTCGAGCTCCTGCAGGAGTTCCTGACCGCCAAGGGCTACGACGTGATCACCGCCTCCGACGGCGAGGAGGCCCTCCGGCAGGTCAAGGAGCACCGGCCCCACCTGATTCTCCTGGACGTGCGCATGCCCAGGCTGAACGGCATGGAGGTGCTGAAGCGGGTCCGGGAGATCGACCATGAGGTGGGGGTCATCATGGTCACGGCCGTCAACGAGGAGGAGACGGGGCGCGAGGCGTTGAAGATGGGTGCCTTCGACTACATCACCAAGCCGCTGGACCTCCAGTACCTGGAACGGAGCCTGTGGTACAAGATCACGACGATGACCCTCTGAACACCACAAATGGAAAACTGACCTGTCTGCGTGCGACGCACAGGCAGGCAACGGACAACCGAAAGGCGCAATTTCAAATTTCAAACTGACAACCGACAACCGGCCAGCCTGCAGGGCAATTGCAAATGTCAAACTGACAACTGACAACCGGCCATCTCCCGAAGTTGACCAGTTGTCGGTTGTCGGTTTTCAATTGGACGTGGTCGGTTGTCCGTTTTGCGTTGCCGTAGCCGAGCTGAGCGAGGCGAGGATGTTCAAGAAAATCCTGATCGCCAACCGGGGCGAGATCGCGATCCGCGTCATCCGGGCGTGCCGCGAGTTGGGGATCGCCAACGTGGCCGTGTTCTCGGAGGCGGACCGCGCCTCCCTGCACGTCCGGTACGCGGATGAGGCCGCCTGCGTGGGCCCGGCCCCCTCGGCCCGGAGCTACCTCGACATGGACGCGATCCTGGAGGTGGCCAGGCGGAGCGGGGCCGAGGCCATCCACCCCGGCTACGGCTTCCTGGCGGAGAATGCCGAGTTCGCCCGGCGCTGCGAGGCGGCCGGGGTCGCCTTCATCGGCCCGCCCAGTCAGGCCATCCGGGCCATGGGCTCGAAGACGTCGGCGCGGCGACTGGCCACGGCGGCCGGCGTGCCCGTCGTCCCGGGAGCGATCGAGGACCTGTCGGATGCGGAGGTGGAGGCGCGCGCCCGGGAGATCGGCCTCCCGGTGGTGGTCAAGGCGGCCGCGGGCGGCGGCGGCAAGGGGATGCGGGTGGTCCAGGCGGAAACGGACCTGGCCTCGGCCATCCGGGCGGCACGGTCCGAGGCGCAGTCCGCCTTCGGGGACTCGGCCATCTACGTGGAGAAGTATCTCGTGGCGCCCCGCCACGTGGAGATGCAGATCCTGGCGGACCGCCACGGGAACACCATCTACCTGGGCGAGCGCGAATGCTCCGTCCAGCGGCGGCACCAGAAGGTGATCGAAGAGGCGCCCTCCCCCATCGTGGACCCGGCGCTGCGGCGCCGGATGGGGGAGGCGGCGGTTCGCCTGGCCAAGGCGGCGGGGTACGTGAACGCCGGCACCGTGGAGTTCCTGGTGGACCGGGATCGGAACTTCTATTTCCTGGAGGTGAACACGCGCCTCCAGGTGGAGCATCCCGTGACCGAGATGGTGACGGGGCTGGACCTGGTGAAAGAACAGATCGCCATCGCGGCCGGCGAGCCGCTCCGGCACCGCCAGGACGACCTGGTGATCCGGGGGGCCGCCATCGAGTGCCGGATCTATGCCGAGGACCCCTTCCAGAACTTCATCCCCTCGCCGGGACGGATCATCGGCCTGCGCGAGCCCGGGGGTGCCGGCGTGCGGATCGAGAGCGGCGTCTACGAAGGCTACGAGGTGCCGGTGCACTACGACCCCCTCATCGCCAAGCTGATCACCTGGGGGCAGGATCGCCTGGAGGCGGCGCAGCGCATGCGACGGGCGCTCATGGAATACACCATCCACGGGATCAAGACCACGATCCCCTTCCACCAACGGGTGATGGTCGACTCCGATTTCCTCCGGGGGGAGATCGACACCACCTTCATTGACCGCCGCTTCGCCGGCCGCCCCCACGCCTGGGACGACTCGCAGCGGGAGGTGGCACTGGTCGCCGGGGCGCTGCATGTCTTCCTGCGGGACCAGGCGCGCGTCATGGCCCGGCCGGCGCGGGTGGGATCCGCGGAAAGCCCCTGGAAGATGGCCGCCCGTCAGGCCGCGCTGCGTCGCTAGTGCGACGGCGCGCGGCCTGCAATTTCAAATTTCAAACGGACAACTGACAACGGACAACCGGTCAGTGGAATGGCAAATTTCAAACCGACAACTGACAACCGGTCGGAGAAAGGCCGAAGCTCATGAAGGGTGATGAGTTGGCCGATCGTCTGCTCAATTTCGCCGTGCGGATCATTGAGGTGTCCACGAAACTGCCCAGGAATCCAGTCGGCCGACACATCGCTGGCCAGATCGTGGAGGCAGGTACATCCGTTGGCGCGCATTATGAAGAGGCTCGCGGCGCGGAAAGCAGGGCGGACTTCGTCCACAAGCTTGGCGTGGCGCTCAAGGAATGTCGGGAAACGAGATACTGGCTCAAAGTGATTCAGCGTGCGAAACTGCTCTCGGGGGAATTCCCCGCCGGT
Source organism: Candidatus Methylomirabilota bacterium (assembly GCA_016208645.1). Lineage (GTDB taxonomy): Bacteria > Methylomirabilota > Methylomirabilia > Methylomirabilales > 2-02-FULL-66-22 > 2-02-FULL-66-22. Next base: position 5,693 of record JACQXP010000524.1, read on the forward strand.
CTCTTGGTGGAAGCCGACTCACTCTGCGGGATCCTGGGACAGTCCATCCTGACAACGAAAGGCCGAGGCAAATAAGCGCCCTCTGCTTCCCGTTGCCCGGTTGTCGGTTGTCCGTTGTCAGTTTTCAATTGGAAGTGGCCGGTTGTCAGTTGTCGGTTGTCAGTGTTTCATTGTGGTGAGATTCAGCATGACGTACTTCGCCGCCTCAGGAGGGCAGGAACACCGGGTGGACGTCCGGCAGGATCGGGACGGACTCCACGTGCGTCTGGACGACCGGGAGTTCCCGGTGGATCTCCTGCGGGTTGATCCGGCATTGTATTCCCTCCTCATCGACGGGCGGTCCTACGAGATTGATGTCCTGGAGAGCGAAGACGCCTTGATGGTGCTGGTGGACGGCCAGCCCTTCCAGGTGGAGATCCAGGATGAACAGCAACGCCGCCTGCGGGCCACCGCGGGAAAGGGCGAGACCAAGACCGGCAAGCGTATCGTGACCGCGCCCATGCCCGGGAAGGTGGTCAAGCTGCTGGTCAAGCCCGGCGATGCCGTGCAGCCTGGGGACGGGGTCGTCGTGGTGGAGGCCATGAAGATGGAGAACGAGCTGAAGGCGTCCACGGCCGGCACGGTCAAGGAGATCCGGGTCGAGGAGGGGAAGGCGGTCAGCGGCGGCGAGGTCCTGGTGGTGATCGAGTAGAGGCTGGGGCCGGGGAGCAGCCCCCCTCCCCGCCCCTCCCCCGCGGCGGGGGGAGGGAAAGGGTGGGGGAAGACAAGGGGCAGAGGCGCAGGGGAACACTGGCGAAACCGCCCCGTTTAGCGGGGCGGAGGTTCACCCGCGCAGCCCCGAGCCTCCGGCTTTATGCCGGGGGGGCGGGGGAGGGGCAGTCAGCGTGACACAGGACGAACTCGAAAAGATTGACGCCCGCAAGCGGGCCTGGGAGGAAGGGACGCTCCGCAAGGCCCTGGAGCGGACGCCGGAGCGGCAGGCGGAGTTTGCCACCACGGCGGGAATCCCCCTGGACCGGGTCTACACGCCGCTCCATCTGGCCGCCCAGGAATACGAACGCGACCTGGGATTTCCGGGTGAGTACCCCTTCACCCGGGGCGTGCACCCCACCATGTACCGGGGCCGCCTGTGGACCATGCGGCAGTACGCCGGCTTCGGCAGCGCGGAGGAGACCAACCAGCGCTTCCGCTACCTGCTCCAGCAGGGCCAGACCGGCCTGTCCGTGGCCTTCGACCTGCCGACGCAGATGGGCTACGACTCCGATCACCTTATGGTCGCCGGAGAGGTGGGGAAGGTGGGGGTGGCCATCGACTCGCTGGCCGACATGGAGGGGCTGCTTAAGGGGCTCCCCCTGGACCGCGTGAGCACCTCCATGACGATCAACGCCACGGCGGCCATCCTCCTCTGCATGTACATCGCCGTGGCGGAGCAGCAGGGCGTCCCCCGGAAGCAACTGGCCGGCACCATCCAGAACGACATCCTGAAGGAGTACATCGCCCGGGGCACCTACATCTTCCCACCGGTCCCGTCCATGCGCCTCATCACGGACACCTTCGCCTTCTGCGCGGCCGAGATGCCCCGCTGGAACAGCATCAGCGTCAGCGGCTATCACATCCGGGAGGCGGGGGCCACCGCGGTGCAGGAGGTGGCCTTCACCCTGGGGGACGGCATCGCCTATGTGGAGGCGGCCGTGCGGGCGGGCCTCTCCGTGGACGGCTTTGCCCCGCAACTGGCGTTCTTCTTCAACGCGCACAACCATCTGTTGGAAGAGGTGGCCAAGTTCCGCGCGGCCCGGCGCCTGTGGGCCCGCATCATGCGCGAGCGGTTCGGCGCCAGGGACCCCCGCTCGTGGATGCTGCGGTTCCACGCCCAGACGGCCGGCTCGGCGCTCACGGCGCAGCAGCCGGAGAACAACGTGGTGCGGGTGGCGCTCCAGGCCCTGGCGGCGATCCTGGGCGGCTGCCAGTCGCTCCACACCAACTCCCGCGACGAGGCGCTGGGCCTGCCCACGGAGGAGGCGGTCCGCATCGCCCTGCGCACCCAGCAGGTCCTGGCCCACGAGAGCGGCGTGGCAGACGTGGTGGATCCCCTGGGGGGGTCCTACTGCGTGGAAACCCTGACCGACCGCATCGAGGCGGAGGCCCGGGCCTACCTCGAGAAGATTGATCAGTTGGGCGGGATGCTACGCGCCATCGAGCTGGGCTTCGTTCAAAAGGAGGTCCAGGAGGCCGCCTACCAGGCCCAGCGCTCCCTGGAGACGAAGCGGCAGATCGTGGTGGGCGTGAACGAGTTCGTGGGCGAGGCGGCGGCCAGCGTCCCGGTCTTCGTGGTGGACGAGCGGGTGGCGGCCGAGCAGTGCCGCCGCCTGCAGGCCGTGCGGGCGCGCCGGGACGGCCATCGCGTCCAGGCGGCGCGGAAGCGCCTGGGTGAGGCGGCGGCCGGCCCCGGCAACCTGCTGCCCGCGATCCTGGAGGCCGTCCGGGCCTCCGCGACGATCGGGGAGATCTGCGACACGCTGCGCGCCGTGTTCGGCGTGCATCAGGAAACGGTGGTCCTCTGAGCTGCCGCGCCGCCCGCGCGATCCCCCGGTCGCACTTCCCGATTGACGGCCCGCGCCTGGCTGGGCTATGGTGGCCCGCGTCGGGCGACATTCCCTCGCCACGATGGTCTTCGATGGACCCAGAGCACGGGGGGTTTGCGGTGGCGACCGGAGAACTTAACGCGCTGGACCCGGTCATG
>JACQXP010000525.1:0-553 GCA_016208645.1 Candidatus Methylomirabilota bacterium
TCACGACCGGATACCCGTCCTTCTCCCACGCCAGCATGCCGCCCACCACCTCCTTGCGGCGTCGTATCCTTCCAGGTCGGCACCGCGTCGTAGTTCGGCATCCCGTCCTTCAGCTTGGGGTCCAGCATCGTGCGGACCGTCGGGACGTGGCGGAGCAGGGTGATCTGGTACGGGGCATCGGCCCGCGCGGTCTTTCCGATCTTGAACTGGAGCGACGACTTCGCCCCTGCCCCGAGGTGGCAGTTCTCGCACCCGCGATAGACGGTGGAGTGGCAGACCACGCAGTTCACCTTGTCCAGGTGGCCGGCATGCTGCTCGATGGGCGATCCGGTCGCCTTCGCGTTGGGATGGCAGTCGAGGCATTGCGGCTTGCTCTTGACCGCGTGCCGGTCCGGATACGCGGTCCCATCGCCGTGCATCTGGGCCGCCGGGTGACAGGCCACGCAGTCCATCTTGGCCTTCTGCCAGTGGACGTCGGGCGGGAAGCCCTCGTTCTTCCCCAGGTACTCCGGGGCGACCCGGCCCCCGTGGCAAGTGCCGCAGCCCTCTTCCA
>JACQXP010000525.1:576-1233 GCA_016208645.1 Candidatus Methylomirabilota bacterium
CTTCCCCAGATACTCCGGGGCGACCCGGCCCCCGTGGCAGGTGCCGCAGCCCTCTTCCATGGGCGGCCGCTTCACGAACAGGTGCCCGTCCATCAGGCCGCCCCGGGCCGACTTGGCCTTGCTTACGTGGCAGTCGCCGCAACTGGCGTGGCAGCTCTGGCAGGCCTGCCGGAAGACCGGCTGGACATCGGGCCAGCGGTGGGCGGCGCGAAGCTTCATCAGGTTCTCCTCGCCGCGCACCGTGAAGTGCATGCTCGTCTTCATGTTCGCCACCTGGTCGGTGTGGCAGGCGCCACACGCCGCCTCCGGTTGGCGGGACGGTCGCGCGACCAGGCCCGCGTGGGCGCCCTCACGGTCGGAAGCCTTCGGACTCCCTTTATGGCAGGTCTCGCAGCCGGCCATGTTGTGGGTGCTGGTCAGGAACGCCGGCTTCACCAGGTAGCGCTCGTAGGGTTCCCCCGACGGGGGCGGGGGACCGCTTCACCCTTCGCCCGCTTCCGAGGCGGGCGGGTCGGGCGGCGTCAGCGCTTTGAGTTTGGCGGCGTCGGTGTGGCAGGCGACGCACTGATCCGGCGCGGAGGATGCGCTCTGCCGTCCGGTTGGCGCTGGTGACGGCGCACAGCTTCCTCAAGGCCTGAGACATGAGCCTTGCCTGCA
>JACQXP010000034.1 GCA_016208645.1 Candidatus Methylomirabilota bacterium
TCACCCAGCCAGGATCTCGTAGCGGGTGTTGCGGCGGGCGGGGTGGAAGCCGGCGTCCTTGATGAGGCGCTCGATCTCGCGGAGCGGGAGCAGGAAGATCGCCCCCTGGGCCGTCACGACGTTTTCCTCGATCACCGTGCTGCCAATGTCGTTCACGCCGTACTGGAGGGCGATCTGGCCGATCTTGGGCCCCTGGGTCAGCCACGAGGCCTGGATGTTCCTGATGTTGTCCAGCATCAACCGCGAGATGGCCACCGTCCGGAGATAGTCGAAGCCACTGGCCCGCTTGACGTTCGGCAGGTGCGTCCCCTCGGACTGGAAACTCCAGGGGATGAAGGCGCGGAAGCCGCCCGTCTCGTCCTGCAGGTCGCGGACCTTGATCAAATGCTCCAGCCGCTGCTCCACGGTCTCCACCGATCCATACATCATGGTCACCGTGGAGGGGATGCCGAGGCGATGGGCCGTCCGCATGAAGTTGAGCCAGGCGGCCGCGGAGTCCTTCAGGGGCGCGATCTGCTCTCGGACCTCGTCCACCAGCATCTCCGCCCCGGCCCCCGGGATGGAGTCCAGGCCGGCCGCCTTCAGCCGCACCAGGCAGTCCCGGTCGCTCAGGGTGGAGATCTTGGCCAGGTAGATGATCTCGGCCGGGGACAGCCCGTGGATGTGCACCGGGAAGCGGGCCTTGATGGCGCGGAACGTGTCCTCGAAGTAGTCGATCTTGAGCGCCGGGTTCAGTCCCCCCTGGATCAGGATCTCGGTCCCCCCCAGGTCCAGCAACTCCTGGATCTTGCGGAAGATCTCCTCCCGGGGGAGGACGTAGCCGCCCTCGGCGCCGGGCAACCGGTAGAAGCTACAGAACTTGCACCGCACCCAGCAGACGTTGGTGTAGTTGATGTTGCGCCCGATGACGTAGGTGACCCGATCCTCCGGGTGCAGGCGCCAGCGGGCGAGGTTGGCCCAGGCGGAGAGCTGCAGCGGATTCGCCTGGCGGAACAGGCGGACCCCGTCGTCGAATCTCAGACGTTCCCCCGCCAGGATCTTCTCTTCGATGGGAGCTAGACTGCCGTCCGTAAAGCGCATTCTGTTCGTCGTGAGGCGTCAGGCGTGAGGCGTAAGGCGAGGTCCCGGTCTTCCCCTCACCCCTTACGCCTTACGCCTACCGGCTCTTCGATGGCGTTGTACAGGGCGTCCCGCTCCACCGGCTCGCGCCCGACCTCGGTGATGAGGTCGAGGAGCTGCTCGGTGTTCAGGACCTGGCGGTGCGAGGCCGTCCCCAGGGCGTGGGTGATCTCGTAGTGGGACACGGTGCCGTCGATGTCGTCGGCCCCGTACCAGAGCGCCATCTGCGCCACCGCGGGGGTGATCATGATCCAGAAGGCCTTGACGTGGGGGAAATTGTCCAGGAGCAGCCGGGCGATGGCGATCTCCCGCAGGTTCGCATACCCGGTGGTCACGGGCAGGTGGGTGAGCTCCGTGTTGCTCGGATCGAAGGCCAGCGGCACGAAGCACATGAACCCCCCGGTCTCGTCCTGCAGCTCCCGGATGTGCAGGAGGTGCCGGACTTTCTCGTCCTGGGTCTCGATGTGGCCGTACAGCAGCGTCGCGTTCGACGGGATGCCGGCGGCGTGCACCGCGCGCGCCACGTCGAACCAGCCCTGGTTGTCCAGCTTGGCCCGGAACAGCTCCTCGTGGACCCGGTCGCTGAAGACCTCCGCCCCGCCTCCCGGGCAGGCGGCCAGGCCGGCCGCCTTCAGCTCCGGCAGGATCTCGGCCAGGGGGCGCTTGGCGGCGCGCGCGATCTGGGCCAGCTCGATCATGGTGAAGGCCTTGACCTGCGCGTCGGGCCGCGTCTCCTTCACCGCCCGCAGGAGGTCGAGGTAGTACTGGTAGGGCAGCTTGGGGTTGATCCCTGCCACCATGTGGATTTCGCGGATCGGCTCCCCGGCGTACTGGGCCACCCGGGCGGCTGCGTCTTCCGGGGTCAGGACATAGCCCCTGCCGTCGGTGCTGTTGGGCGCGGCGTAGAAGGAGCAGAACTTGCAGAACTTGTTGCAGATGTTCGTGTAGTTGACGTGCAGGTTCCGGACGTAGTAGGTGCGGGCCCCGCTCCGCCGTTCCCGGACCAGATCGGCCAGGTACCCCACCGCGGTCAGGTCGGGCGTCCGGTAGAGGCGCATCCCGTCGTCGAAATCCAGCCGCTGGCCGGCCAGCAGCTTGGCGTGGACCCCGTCCAGCCCCGCCCGGCGGAGCTGGTCCTGCATCGTTCTCATCCCCCCCGATTTTCCCGGCGGGCGCTCCGGGGTCGTTCGGCCTCCCCGGACTTCCCCTGCAGCTCGTCAATGCGCTGCAGCACCGCGGCCGCCTGTGCCTCGTGGCGCCTGCGCAGGGCTTGGTGGTCCTCGGCCGAAAGCTTGCCGGACTTGAAATCGAAATCCAGTTCCTGGAAAAAACGGGGCAACCACGAACGCGACCACTACCACCGCAATGCCCAGCGAGATCACCACCGCCATTCGGCCTCCCCTTAAGAACTGGCAACTTGGCAACTCGTCAATTAGGCAATTTGGGGTTCTCGGCCTTCGTCTTCCCCAATTGCCCAGTTGCCTCACTGCCTAATTGCCAGATTGCCCGATTGCCGTCTTAGGATTCTAGGATCCGGAAGGTCGCTCCCGCTCCTGGAGTTCGCGACGAACCCGTTCGGCGTAGGCGGGATCCACCGCGGGCTCCGCCTCCTCCCGCTGCTCGGTCCAGCGCCTGGCAACGAGGTAGACGCCCCAGGCGCCCAGGAGGATGGCCAGGAAGGGCAGCCCCCAGACCAGGAGGTTGAATCCCCGCTTGGGCGGGGACAGCAAAACGAACTCCCCGTACCGGCTCACGAAGTAGGCCTGGATCTCCTCGCGGCTCTTCCCCTGCCGCACGAGTTCCCGCACCAGGTTGCGCATCTCCTTGGCCAGATCCGAGGGGGAATCCGCCACCGACAGGTTCTGGCACACCACGCAGCGGAGCCCCGACGCGATCTCGCGGACCTGGTCCTCGAGATCCGGATTCGGCGAGCCGGATGCCGCCGGGGCCACCCCGGGGATCACCAGGCCGATCCACACCAGGGCCCAGACCAGGGCGAAGCCCGGCCCCCTGCCGTGCCTGCGGCCCGGAGCGCCCGCCGGAGATCCGGCCCATGCCGCCTGCTGCGACCCCATCTCAGTTCCCCTTCAGGATGGCCTGAACCTGCGCCTCCATCAGCGCAGGCGTCAGCGCCCCCACGTGCTTGTAGGTGATCCGGCCCTGCCGGTCAATGAAGAACGTCTCCGGGACGCCGTACACCCCGTAATCAATGGAGATCTTGCTCCCCGGGTCGGGGCCGTTGGGGAACGTGAAATCGAACCGTCGCATGAACTCGCGGGCGTTGGCCTCCTTGTCCTGGATGTCCACCCCTACCAGCATGAGGCCCTGATCCTTGTATTTCCGCCAGGTGGACTCCAAAAGGGGCGCCTCCTCGTAACAGGCGGGGTAGCACCAGGAGGCCCAGAAGTTCAGGACGGCCGGCTTTCCCTTGAGCGTCTCGAGCGACAGCTCGCCCGCGTCGTAGACGGCCATGCGGAAGCCGGGGGCCGGCTGCCGCACCAGCGGGGACGGGATCGCCTTGGGATCGGTGCGGAAGCCATAGGCCAGCAGGATGATCACGGGCACGCAGGCCAGGGGAATCAACGCCTTCTTCCAGGACATGAGGGACTCCGGGCCGGCCATGGGGACTCAGGCCACCTGCGCCTTGGCCCGCATGGCGAGCAGGGCCAGGCGCCGCTCGGGTAACACCGCCACGATCACCCCCAGCAGGATCACGCCGCCCCCGATCCAGATCCAGGAGATCATGGGGTTGATCAACACCTTGAAGGTGGCGGAGCTGCCGTCCCGCTCGAAGGCCGAGAGGATGACGTACAGGTCCTCGTTCCAGTGGTAGCGGGCATCCACGCTGGCGAAGGGCGATTGCTGATTCGGGTAGTACCGCTGTCCGGGGGTGAGGGTGTGCAGCGGCTTGCCGTCCTTGAAGGCCATGAGGTTGGCCCAGACCAGGATATGGGTGGGCCGCTCCCCCGCCGCCATCCCGTCGAAGCGCACCGAGTACGGCCCCACCTGCATGCTCTCTCCCGGTTTCAGGGTCTGCTCCCGCTCCACCTTGTACACCGAGGAGACCGCGATGCCGACGATGGCCACCACCACGCCCAGGTGGACGATGAGTCCCCCGTAGCGCCGCCGGCTCTTGAGGAGCAGCGTGGCGAAGGCCGTGAGGAGCCCCTCCCCCATCGTCTTCGCCCGGGTCCGGGTCCCCACCAGGAACTCGAAGACGATGGTGCCGATCACAAAGAGACAGAACACGAAGGCCGCCAGGATTTCGGCCTGGCGCACGCCCAGGGCGACCAGGATCGCCCCACCGGCCAGGGCCGCCAGGGACGGCTTCAGGAAGTTCCGCCGCAGGTTGTTCAGGGAGGCGCGGCCCCAGGCGATGAGGGGACCGATCCCCATGAGGAGGAGCAGGGCCAGGCCCAGCGGGACGCTCACCCGGTTGAAATAGGGTGTGCCCACGCTGATCTTGGTCCCGCGGATGGCCTCGGCCAGGAGGGGAAAGATCGTCCCCAGGAACACCGTGAAACAGATCCCCACCAGGACCAGGTTGTTCAGCAGGAACGCGCTCTCGCGCGAGACGATGGAGTCCAGTTCGCCGTGGCCCTTGAGCGCATCCGACCGGTAGGCCACCAGGCCGAAGGAGAAGAACAGCACCAGGGACAGGAAGGCCAGGAACATGACGCCCACGGGCCCGTCGGCGAAGGCGTGTACCGAGCCCAGGATCCCGCTCCGGGTGAGGAAGGTCCCGAAGATGACCAGGGAAAAGGTCAGGGTAATGAGGACCAGGTTCCAGACCCGGAGCATCCGCTTCCGCTCCTGGATCATGACCGAGTGGATGAAGGCCGTGCCCGTCAACCAGGGCATGAAGGAGGCGTTCTCCACCGGGTCCCAGGCCCAATAGCCGCCCCAGCCCAGCGTCCGGTACGACCACCAGCCGCCGTAGAAGATCCCGCCGGTGAGGAACAGCCAGGCCACCACGGTCCAGCGCCGGGTGATGGTGAGCCACTCTTCCGAGACGCGGCCGGTGACCAGGGCGGCCATGGCGAAGGCGAACGGCACCGAGAAGCCCACGTACCCCAGGTACAAGAGCAGCGGGTGGATGAGCATGTCGGTCACTTCCAGCAGGGGGTTCAGGCCGCGGCCGTCGGGCGGGACCGGGAAGAGGGGGGCGAAGGGGTTGGCCCCGAAGGTCATGAGGAGCAGGAAGAAGGCGGAGATCCCCTGCAGCACCGCCTGGACGTAGGGGAGGAGGTGCCGACACCCAGAGGGTCCCCGGTCGCTGTAGCGGGCCACCACCAGGGCCGCGAATAGGGCCTGGAGCCATTCCCACAGGAGGATGGAGCCCTCCAGCGAGCCCCACAGGCCGGCGATCTTGTAGCGCGTGAGGCTCCCCCGGGTGCTGGTGTTGGCCACGTAGCGCAGGCTGAAGTCGCTGGTGATCAGGGCGTATTCCAGGAGGAAGATGGCCAGCGTCACGAGGCAGAAGTGGGCCAGCACCGCGTTGCGCGAGCTGGCCAGCCAGTCCTCCCGCCCCGCGCGCGCACCCAGGACCGCGGCCGCGGCCGCATACAGGGTGACGCCCAGCGCCAGGAACAACACGAACCCGCCCAGGGTGGAGATCATGGCTTGCCCTCTTTCAGGATGGACTTGAACAGCTCCTTCTTCGACTCCAGGGTCTCCGGATGGGCCGGCGGCTTGTACTCCTCGGAGTGCTTGGCCATGATGTTGCTGGAGCGGAAGAAGCCCTCGGAGGTCCAGGTTCCCTCCACCACGGCGCCCGCACCCTCCTTGAAGAGATCCGGCGCCGTCCCCTTGTGGCGCACGAAGACCGTGCCCTGGCCGTCCGTGAGCTGGAAGGTCAGCAGGAGGGTCTGCGGGTCCCACCGGATGGAGCGCTCGACCACCATCCCCCCCACGCGCAGCGACTTGCCCTGCACCGCGTCCTTCTTCTGCACCAGCTCGCTGGGCGTGTAGAAGTACACCATCGACTCCTGGACGCCCGAATAGATCATCCCCGCCAGGGCGGCGACCACGATGCCCCCTGCCAGGAGGTATTTCAGCTTGCGTTTCTTCATCGGGTCCTCCGCCCGCTCTCCCGCTCGAGCGCGGCCAGCCCCTCCCCGGCCCCCCGCAGCCGCCCCTTCAGGAAGACGAGATAGCCCACCAGCGCCACCAACGCCAGGCCGTACGCCAGTCCGACGAATCCCCAGTTACCCACGCCGTCCTCGCGTGAGCCGCACCTCGGCGGTGCGATGGCGGATCCGCTCCAGGCGGACGCGCTCCACCAGGAAGTAGGCAAACAGCAGGATCAGCCCCGCGAAGTTCATCGCCAGCGGCAGCAGCATGGCCGAGGCCACCGAGGGGCCGCCGGGCCGCAGGATCGAGGAGGGCTGGTGCAGCGTGCGCCACCAGTACACCGCCAGATGGTTGAGGGGGATGTCCAGGAAGCCCAGGATGGCCAGGACGGCCCCGTAGCGGGCGGCGGCCAGCGGCTCCTCGGCGAAGGCCCGCAGCATCAGGTACCCCACGTAGATCGTGAAGAGGATCGCCGTGAGGGTGAGCCGCGCGTCCCACGTCCACCAGACCCCCCAGGTCGGCTTCCCCCAGATCATGCCGGTGGCCAGCGTGATCCCCGTGAAGACCACCCCGATCTCGGCCGAAGACACCGCCACGGCATCCAAGCGGAGATCCCGCTTCCACAGGTACAGGATGCTCGTGCAAAAGACCACAAAGAAGGCGATGTAGGCGGTCACGATGGATGGCACGTGCACGTACATGATGCGCTGCACGTCCCCCTGCACCGCGTCGGGCGGCACGACCACCAGCCCCAGGTAGAGCCCCGTAGCCAGCAGGAGGCCGGCCGCACCTCCCAGGATGCGCGCCACCAGAGAACCTCGCCCCATCACTCCTCCAGCACGAATTCGAAGGCCAGGGGACAGACCACCAGAAAGATCACGTCGAAGCCGCCCAGGAGCTTGAGCCAGTGGCTCACCTCGGTGAGGCCCCCGCCCGCCAGGATCGCCTCGGTCGCGCGCACCGACCCCAGAATCACCGGCACGGTGAGCGGGAAGAGGAGCAGCGGCAGCATCACCTCCCGCGCCCGGAGGTGCGCCGTCATGGCCGCCAGCAAGGTGCCGATGGCCGAGAAGCCCACGGTCCCCAGGAAGGCCACCAGGGCCAGGGACGGCAGGAGCCCCCAGATGTCCAGGTTGTACAGGATCCCGAAGAGGGGCAGGATCAGCGCCTCGGCCGTCACCATGAACAGGATATTGCCCGCCAGCTTCCCGAAGAAGATGGACTCCCGGTCGCCCGGGGTCAGCAGAAGTTCCTCGAAGCACTCGTTCTCCCGCTCGGCCTGGAAGCTGCGCCCCAGGCCCAGCATCCCCGTGAAGAGGAACGCCAGCCACAGGAGGCCCGGCGCCACCTCGCGCAGCGTCTCCCGATCGGGGCCCAGGGCGAAGTTGAAGATGAAGAGCACCAGGGCCGCGAAGAACAGCATGGCGTTGATCCGCTCGCGGGCGCGGAGCTCCACCGTGACGTCCTTCCACGTCATCGCCCACGTCCGCCGGAGGAGCTCCCCTAGCATGCGCTCCTCCGGCGGCAACTGACAATTTCAAACGGACAACGGATAACGGACAACCGCTCAGGATTTGGCCCGTTTTCAATTGTCGGTTGTCGGTTTTGCATTGTGCGTAGCGTCGCCCGTGGGCTGGGGCCACGTCATCGCCCAGGTACGGCGGAGCAGCCCGACGACCACGCCTTCAGCTTGCGCGCTCATTTAACGAAAACCGTACGAGTGTACGAACGTACGAATGTACGCGATCGAAGGCCGTACCTTCGTACCCTCGTACCTTCGTACGCCTTTGCTCTTCATCATTCCGCATTGGGCGAGTCGCCGCCCTCCGCGTAGCGCGCGTACAGGTCGCGCAGGCAATCGGCCGAGAGCCCATCCCTCGCCACGCGGTGTACCACCGCGCCGTCCCGCATGAGCACGAAGCGGTCCGCCATGGCATAGGCCCGGGAGAGGTTGTGGGTGGCAACGACCGCGGCGCCGCCCCGCGCCGTGACCGAGGCCACGTACCCGTTGAGCAGGGCGATGGCCGCCTGGTCCAAGGTGTTGTGCGGCTCGTCGAGAAACAAAAGTTCCGGCTCGAAGAGGAGCATCTTGCCGATGACCAGGCGCCGCTTCATGCCGGTGCTGAACGTCCGGACCTTGGCGCGCGCATGCCCGTCCAGTCCCACCTCGGTCAGCGCCTTGATGACCGACCCGCCGTCCGGTCGCATCCCGTGCATGGCCGCCGCGAACTGCAGGTTCTCTTCGGCCGTCAGCTCCTCGTACAGGTGGTGGTTGTGAGAGATCATGCCGATCCGTCGCCGGATGGCGTCGCGGCCCTTCAGCAGGTCCTCTCCCAGGACGCGCCCGCCGCCCGCGGTGGGCTTGATGGCCGTGGCCAGGAGCTTCAACAGGGTGGTCTTCCCCGCCCCGTTGGGGCCCAGGAGCGCCACCACCTCGCCCTGCTCCACCCGGAGGTCCACGGCGTCGAGGGCCAGCGTGCTCCCGAACACCTTCGTGAGACCCTGCACGTCGACCATGCCGTCGCCCACGCGTTTCTCCCGTGCGTTAGGACCGGGCCAGCGCCATCCCGAGACCGCCCAACGCCGCGGCCAGCCCCGCGCCGGTGAGTGCGCACACCTGGATCCGCGCGACCACCTTGAGCTGCCAGGCCTGCACCTCGGCCGGAACCGCCCCCCCGTCCTCGGGAAGCGAGCGGACCAGGCGCAACCCCAGGCCGAAGAACTGGTAGCTGCTCAGCATCACCAGGACGAATGCCAGCAGGAGCTTGGGGCCGAGGAGCGTGAACAGCGCGGAAAAATACTGCGGTCCCAGCGCGGCCTTGGCAGAGGTGAGGGTAAACGCACCGGTCATGACCAGAATCCCCAGCGCCGCCAGGCTGGTGGGGTGATACCACCGGATGACTGCGGCCACGGTCCGGATCCGCTGCTCCGGCGCCGCGGCCGAAAGCCCCGGGATCAGGGCCGCGCCCAAGAACCAGGACCCGCCCAGGTACACCATCGAGGCCAGCAGATGGGCGAACCGGGTCAGCCCCTCAATGCCTGGCATCCGTGTCTGCTCCCGGTTCAGCGGCACAGCAGGCGCCCTGGCCACCGGCGGGGCCTGACCGCTCCACGCCTAGCGTGGCTTGGTCGCCAGCACCCCGTGGTCTAGCGGGGCGGCACCGGCCGACTGGCGGGCGTGGGCTTCCCACTCGTCCAATTCGGGGGTGAAATACTTCAGCCGAACCTTCTTGTATTCCTTCGTGCTGTACAGCAGCGCGTACTCGGTGATGTCGGTCGCGGCCGAGATGGCGCCGATGATCTCCTGGCAATCCTTGGCCTTCTGGCCGTGCACCATGGTGAAGATGCTGTACGGCCAGTCCGGATACGTGGGCCGCAGGTAGCAGTGGCTGACGCCCCGGAAACTCCCCATGATCTTGCCGACTTCCTCCGCCCGCTGGGGGGGCACCACCCACACCCCCATGGCGTTCGCCCGGAAGCCCGCCTCGCGGTGGTGCAGGACGGCCGCCACCCGGCGCAGGTAGCCCTGCCCCTGCAGGTGCCGCGCGACCTCGAACAGCGACTCCTCGGAGAGGCCCATGCGGTCCGCCATGGGCCGGTACGGCTCCGGCACCAGGGGGAAGTCCGCCTGCAATTCGCGGATGGCCGCGATGTCCACCCCGCGAAGTCCCGCGGGGCCCGCCGCGGGCCGACGCACATCGCTGTATCCCGCCTCGGGGGACTCCTCGCGCTCCGCGCCGCTCTTCCCTTCCATGTCCAGTTGAACCCCGATCTTGAACAGCCGCAGCGTGGGCAGGATGCGGGTGGACTCGGCGCCGGCCATGGCGTGCAGGCGCTCCACCGTCCACGTCAGGTCGCTGGAGGGCGGCACCGCCAGCGTGAACCACAGGTTGAAGGCGTGGTTCCGCTTGTAATTATGGCTGACGCCGGGGTGGCTGTTGACCACCGCCGCGGCCGCGTCCAGCCGGTCCGGCGGGACCCGCATGGCGACCAGGCTGCTCTTGTACCCGAGGCTGCGCGTGTCGAAGATCGCGCTGATCTGCCGGACCACCTTCTGCTGCTTCAGGGAGGCGATCCGGTCAATGACTTCGCCCTCGGACAGGGCCAGCGCGGCCCCCAGGGCCTGGAACGGACGGGAGGCCAGCGGGAAATCCGCCTGGATCACGTTCAGCAGCCGCTTGTCCCGATCGTCCATGAATCAACTCTCCCTCGGCGGAGCCGCCGACGCGGACAGAGCGGGCGCGTGAGGGCCCGATCTGGTGTGGTCCGGGCATGATACTGGATTATTCCCGGGCTGACAAGGTATCCCAGCCTCGGCCCTCTGGCGCTCACGGCGGGCCGGTCCTGTGCGGCGCACCGTGCAGATTCCCTGGCTCCGCCGATCCTTGCCGGCGGGCGGACGCGACTCCGAATGATGGAGGAGATTGCGATACGGAGACGGTGGGTAAGCCGGGCAGGAAGCTCTTGCAGCACAACGTCCACTCGCATCCCTCACTGGCGCGTGGCGGCGCGCCGAGCCTCCGCCGCCGCTTCCAACCGGCCGAAATCCGCCTCTGGCAGACAGGGCATGCCGGGCCTGGAGCCGTGATCGCGGTCCGCGGCTCCGTGGAAGTCCGAGCCGCCCGTCACCAGGAGCCCCCGCCGTTCGGCCAGCCGGCGGTAATGCGCGGTCAGGCCGGGCGAGTGGTTGACGTGGTAGGCCTCGATGGCATCCAGGCCGGCGGCCACCAGGTCGGGGATCGCCGCATCCCGGTTGGGCAACCCCGGATGGGCCAGCGAGGCCAACCCGCCCGCGTCGTGGATCGCCCGGATCGCATCCGCCGCGGTCACGTCCGGCCGCGGCACATAGGCCGGCCTGCCCTCCCCGAGGTACCGGTCGAAGGCCTCGTCGGTGCTGGCGACGAATCCGCGCCGGACCAGGACCCGTGCCAGGTGGGGCCGCCCCACGTTGCCGTCCTGCGCCAGGGCCATCACCTCTTCTGCAGTGACGGCCATCCCCAACACCCGCAACCGGCTCAGCATGGCTTGCAGTCGCGTGCGCCGGGCCTCCCGCCTTCCCCGGAGGAAGGCGAGCAGCCTGGCATCCGTGGGGTCCACGAAGTATCCCAGGATGTGAAATTCCACCTTCTGCCAGACCGCCGAGAGCTCGATGCCCGGGATGAGGCGGATGCCCAGGGCACGGGCGTGCGTCTCCGATTCCGCCACGGCGTCCACGGTGTCGTGATCGGTGACGCTGAAAACCTGGAGGCCTGCGGACTGAACCGCCTGGACCAGGGCCGCCGGGTTAAGGAGCCCGTCCGAGGCCGTAGTGTGCATGTGCAAGTCAACGCGCATCTTGGCGTCAGGCCTCCACGGTGAAACAGGAGTAATTCGGCAGGCTCGGATCGAGGGGCACCCTCGCTTCTCTCGGCTCCCGGCGCTCGGCTCTTCGCGCTCGGCACTCGGCTCTTGGCTCTTGGCACTCGGCTCTTGGCACTCGGCTCTCCTCTCTCCTCTACGCTTCCGGGAACGCCTCCCGGAACTTACCCATGGTCTCCGCGGAGACCCGCGAGAGCAGGACCACATCCGAGAGGAGCGTGACCATCTGATACCCCCGGTCGTACAGGGCCTTGGCCTGCTCCCAGCCGGCCGAGATCGTTCCCAGCGCGACGCCCATGGCCTTGGCTTTCGCCTCCACCGTGGCGATGGCCGCCTGCACCTCCGGGTGGGCAGGATTCCCGAGGTGTCCCATGGACGTGGAGAGGTCCATGGGCCCGATGAAGAGGGCGTCCACTCCCGGAACCTTCGCAATCTCCTCCAGATTCTGGACGGCCTGGGGCGTCTCGACCTGGAGGATCACCAGGACCTCGTCGTTCGCCCGCTTCAGGTAACTGGCGGTATCCCGCCCGAACCCCGCCGCCCGGGGGCTCCCCGCGATCCCGCGGATGCCGACCGGCGGATACTTGCAGGCCTGGACGGCGGCGACGGCCTGCTCCCGCGTGTTCACCGACGGAATCATGACCCCGTAGGCCCCGGCATCCAGGATCCGCTTGATCCACACCAGATCGTTCCAGGG
>JACQXP010000538.1 GCA_016208645.1 Candidatus Methylomirabilota bacterium
CTGGGCGGTGTACTGGGGCATGGTCATCATGATCGGCTCGGGCCTGATCCTGTGGTTCCTGGAGACCTCCCTCCGGTTCCTGCCCAAGTTCGCTGCGGACATCGCGCGGGAGGCGCACAGCGACGAGGGGCTGCTGGCCACGCTGGCCATCATCATCTGGCACTTCTACAACGTCCATTTGAATCCCGAGCGCTTCCCCATGAACTGGACTTGGTGGACGGGGACGGTGTCCGAAGAGGAGATGCAGGTGCACCATCCCCTGGAGTACGAGGCCCTGATGGCGTCCCGGGCGGTCTCCCCGCCCGCCCCGGTGGCTGTCCCGGCCACCCAGGTCCTGGCGGCGGATGCCCCGGGCGTAGCGCCCTTGGCCCCCTCACCCAGTTCCTCTCCCCCCACCCAGAGGGCACCCAGGGGGTACCCGGGGGAGAGGAGGAGGTGAGGGGAGCGCAGAAGGCGGAGCTGAACGCTGATTGCTGAGGGCTGACGGCTGATTCGAGGAGAGCATGCGCGGCTTCCTTGGCGATGTGTGGGAATTCTGGCGGAAGCACGTGAGGATTCTGGCCGCCCAGGGGCTGCTGCTGGTGGTCCTGGTGCTGGCGGTCAACTTCGCCGTTTCCCGGATCGCGCAGCGGTCCTCCTTCTGCGCCACCTGCCACTACATGGCCACCTACGTGGAGCAGTGGAAG
The DNA here is from genome assembly GCA_016208645.1 of Candidatus Methylomirabilota bacterium. Classification (GTDB taxonomy): domain Bacteria; phylum Methylomirabilota; class Methylomirabilia; order Methylomirabilales; family 2-02-FULL-66-22; genus 2-02-FULL-66-22. The sequence continues at coordinate 687 of JACQXP010000538.1, forward strand.
ACCTCGACCCACGCGGCCGTGGATTGCGTCCAGTGTCACCCGTACCGCGCCATGGCGGTTGCCGCCTCCACCCTGCGATACCTCAGCGGGGCCTACAATCCCCGGCCCCGCGTCGAGGTGGACGACAAAAGCTGCCTGACCTCGGGGTGTCACGACCAGCGTCTGATCAAGGCGCAGGAGACCTTCCGGGGGAACATCCGCTTCGACCACCAGGTTCACCTGACGACCCTGCCCCGGGGGATTCAGCTCCGCTGTACGAGCTGTCACAATCAGATCGTGCAGAAAGGCCACGTGACGGTGACCGAGCAGGTCTGCTACACCTGCCACTTCAAGGGCGCCGGCCGAGGCGAGGCGGTGACCGGGTGCGAGACCTGCCATGGGAAGCCGAAGAAAATCGTGGAGCACGCCGGCTTCTCCTTCAGCCACGAGTCCTACCTGAAGATCGGGGTGGGCTGCAACCAGTGCCACGTCCAGGTGATCTCGCGCGACGCGGGAGTTGGCAAAGAGCGCTGTGCCGCCTGTCACATCGGCCGCGAGGAACGCATCGAGGACGTCCAGTTCCTTCACGAAAATCACATCGCCCGGCACAAGGTGGATTGCCAGGAGTGTCACGGGCCTATCCGCCACGGTAAGATCCAGTTGGTGGAGCCCCTGGAGGTCCGCTGCGAGAGTTGCCATATCCGGCAGCACAGCCTGCGGAAGCTGATGTACATTGGGACCGGCGGGAAGCTCGTCCCCGATCTGCCTAGCCGGATGTTCGCGGCCCAGGTGAGCTGCACCGGCTGCCACATCCACGTGACGGAGAAGGGCGCGATCCTGTCCCACGAGGCCCGGACCACGGCCCAACGGGAGGCTTGCGTCACCTGCCATGGGCCGGGCTACGACAAGATGTACGACGATTGGAAGACCGTCATGGCCAAGCTGCTCCAGGCCTACGCCGGCTTCCTGGCCGAGGCGGAGAAGCGGGCGGCGGAGAAGCCGCTCCCCAGGACTCACGCCACCGCCCTCAAGGACGCCCGGGAGGCCTATCTCTTCGTGAAAGACGGACGCGGGGAGCACAACGTGGAGTACGC
>JACQXP010000539.1 GCA_016208645.1 Candidatus Methylomirabilota bacterium
CAGGGCGAGCGCGCCCGGGTTTTCGCCATCGGTCTGGACTTCCGCTTGCGTTTTCCCATGGCCTCTCCACGTACGGCTCCTCGACAGACCGCCCACCATCCGTCCGCCGTTTACCCGGCACTGCGGCAGGGCTCACCATACATGGGCAACCATCCGCGGTCAACCGCCGAACGGCACGAGGACGCCCGGCTTCACCGCCCGGCCCCACCTGTTCCCCGCTCCGATGTGAGAGGCTCATGATATCACACTTCGGCGGGGGCGGGGCCGTCGGCGGCAGAATGGTCACCCACCCGGACAAACGGTGGAAGGGGTGCGGATGTCGGATGTGGCGTATGCCGCTCGGAGGAGCTCCCCGGGAATACCAGTGGAGGAGGTTACTGCCCCCGGTTCATCTGCAGACGGCCTCCGCCGATCAGACGATGGCCAGGATGATCAGGCCCAGGGCCGAAACACCCAGGCCCATTCCGAGGCGCATCCCCTCCCGGTGGTGGAGGTTCCAGCGGGCCAGGCGATTCAATGTCGGGCGAGCTGAAGCGGCAACGAGGATCACCCCGAGCATTGCCAGGACTGAGAGGTACACGGCACCGCTGCAGGGCACCGTGCACAGGCCCACCAGAACGCCGAGCCCCACCATGGCAGGCATCGAGGCCTGCCGGGCCAACTGCTGGACCCAGACTCCCACCCGCTTCGGTGCCTGGAGGCGGAGCCCCACCTCGGGCAGCAACGCATCCTTCACCATCCAGAGGCCGAGGAGGACGGCTACGAGAGCCGCGAGCCGCGAGCCGAGATGGTTTCCAGCAAAAAACGAAGATACCTTGAGGAACCCCAGGCCCAGGATCAAGTAGGTAAAGAAGATGGCGCCGATGTACACAAAACCGTACCGGTACAGAACGGCCCGTGTCTCCGCGAGTGACTTCCCCTGGACGGTCTGGAGGAAGGCGGTGACGCTGGCGATGAAGATCAAGAGGAGCGTGAAGGCGCACGGGTTGATGGCATCCACCAGGGCGGCCACCACAACGGTAGGGAGCGTGGCAGCCGGCCTGGTGAGCATGGCCCCCGTCAAACGACCGAATCTCCCCGGCGTGCCGGCGAGGTAGGCAGTCAGGGCCAGGCCCGTGAGCAGGCCCAGAAGGATCCCCGCTGACCGGAGCGTTGCCTTCCGCCGGGTAGTCACGCCGACACCTCCAGTTTCCCGCGCATGGACGGGCTTTCCTTCCCCCCGCAGCAGACGTCGCAGTAGAACTCGTACGTCCCGGCTCGGGTCGGCGTCAGCGTGACAAGCTGCGTGCTTTCCGGGCCCACCTTGGCATTGACGTTCAGCTCGTCAATGGCGAACTGATGCCAGCCCCCGCCATCGGTATGGAACTGGGTATCCCGGTTGACCAACTGGATCGTGACAGGCTGCCCCCGCTTGGCTCGGATCACCGGAGGAGTAAAGCCCTCCATGGGCGTCTGGATCCGGACGTCGGCGGCCGCGGACGGGAACGGCGCAGAGGGCCGCCACAGAAGATACCCGGTGAGGCCGACGACCACGGTAGCCAAGATACCGAAGAGAATGACTCTCTTCCGCGAACGGGCCGTGCGGATTCTGCGCCTTCGCTCGGTCTTGGTTACATGCGCCATAGGATACCTCCTCTCGCCGTTATCCGCTTGGAGACGCCCCCGCGGGGCGGGCACGGA
>JACQXP010000540.1 GCA_016208645.1 Candidatus Methylomirabilota bacterium
ATGCGGTAGATCCGGTCAATGTCCCTGATGCCCATCCGGCGGGCCCGTTCCACCTCCTGATCGTTGCGCGGCTTCAGGCGTCCCTGCATGTCTCCGCCCAGGCATTGGAGCGCGGCGGCGGCCAGCACCCCCTCGGGCGCGCCGCCGATGCCCACGAGGACGTCCACCCCCGTGTCCGGGAACCCCGTCGCGATGGCGGCGGAGACGTCTCCGTCCTGGATCAGCTTGATGCGGGCCCCCACCTCGCGGACGGTGCGGATCAGCTCCGCATGTCGCGGCCGGTCCAGGATCACCACGGTAAGGTCCTCGACGTAACACTTCATGGCGTCGGCGATGTTCCGCAGGTTCTGCTCCGGGCTCAGGCTGAGGTCCACCGCGCCCATGGCCTTGGGCCCCACGGCGATTTTGTCCATGTAGGTGTCGGGCGCGTGGAGAAAGCCCCCCTTCTCGGTGATGGCCACGACCGACATGGCGTTGGCGCGACCCTGGGCGACGATGGTGGTCCCCTCCAGGGGATCCAGGGCCACGTCCAGCTCCGGGCCGTCGCCGCTGCCGATCCGCTCGCCGATGAAGAGCATCGGCGCCTCGTCCCGTTCTCCCTCGCCGATCACCACGGTGCCGCAGAAGGGCACCGCCTCGAAGGCCCGCCGCATGGCGTCCACCGCCGCCTGATCGGCCGCCTTCTCGTTGCCCACGCCCATCCATCTGGCCGAGGACAGGGCGGCCGCCTCGGTCACCCGGACCACTTCCAGCGCGAGGTTTCGTTCCACGTTCCCCCTCCTCCCCCTTGCCCAGGAGGGCAGTCAAAAGACAACCAGGGCCGCCTGTCGCGAATGTCCGGCGGCCCTGACAGCGGGAGGCAGTATACTGCCAGCCGCATAACGGGTCAACGGAAACGTGCCGCGGACAGACGCCTGAGGCGGAAACGCGCGAGGCGTAGCGCACCAGATCTCCGGGCAGCCTCCCACCGGGGGAAGTCCCCCCGGCTGCCGGTCCCACAGGGAACCGTTCATTGGCGAGCGTGTGTCCCGGTTTGCCCTTTTCCCTTCTCCGCCTGTGTGGTAAAGTTTTCGAAAAGTACCGGAGTCCTCATACTCGGCATCGTGAGGAGGGGGTCAGGAGGATCGGATGAAACTTCAGGGCAAGGTCTTGGTGGCGCAGGGAGGCGGCCCGACCGCAGTCATCAATCAGTCGCTGGCCGGGGTGGTACTGGAATCGCGGAGGTTCCCCCAGGTGACCGGCATCTATGGCGCGGTGCACGGGGTGCGCGGGATCGTCAACGAGGACTTCCTCGATCTCACCCAGGAGACGGCATACAATCTGGACCGGGTCGCCGCCACGCCCTCCTCGGCGCTGTGCTCCACCCGGGACAAACCCGACGAGAAGTACTGCCAGGAGATGTTCCGGGTGATGCGGGCTCATGACATCCGCTACTTCTTCTACATCGGCGGCAATGACTCCGCGGACACCGTGCGGATCGTCAACCAGGAGGCGGGACGATCGGGCTACGAATTCCGCGCCGTCCACGTTCCCAAGACCATTGACAACGACCTCACGGTGAATGACCACACCCCGGGCTACGGGTCGGCGGCCCGCTTCGTTGCCCAGGCCTTCATCGGGGCGAATCTCGACAATGTGGCGTTGCCTGGCGTCTACATCGCGGTCGTGATGGGCAGGAATGCCGGCTTCCTGACGGCCGCCTCGGCCATCGCCAGAACGTATCCGGACGACGGGCCGCACCTGATCTACCTTCCAGAGCGCCCGTTCAGCACCGACACCTTCCTGAAAGACGTCCGGAGCGTCTACGACAAGTACGGGCGGTGCGTCGTGGCCGTGTCAGAGGGGATTCAGGACGCGAGCCGCAAGCCGATCGTCACCACGTTGGTGGACACCGTGGAGAAGGACGCCCACGGCAATATTCAGATGTCCGGGACCGGCGCGCTGGGGGATCTCCTGGCCCAACAGGTCAAGCAGCACCTCAACATCAAGCGGATCCGCTCGGACACCTTCGGGTATCTCCAGCGATCCTTCTTCGGCTGCGTCTCGGATGTGGATCAGCACGAGGCCCGGGAGGTCGGGGAAAAGGCGGTCCAGTTCGCCCTCTGGCACAATCTGGACGGCTCGGTCACCATCCACCGGACGGGCGCCTACGCCGTGGACTACCGGTTGAGCCCTTTGGAAGACGTCGCGGGAAAGACGCGGCACATGCCTGATGCGTTCATCAACGACGCAGGGAACGACGTCACCGACCAGTTCACGTCCTACGCCCGGCCCCTGGTCGGGTCCGAGTTCCAGTCGCCGCACAGGCTCAGGACCCCGCGGGTGCCCAAGATCCTGAAGAAGGACGGATAGCCGGGTTGTGTAGCAGGGAGGACCGTGACTCGCGTCGTGGCGGCCGTTGACGATCTGTTCTTCGGGGCGAAGATCCTGGAAACGGCCGAGCGCCTCAACGTCCCGCTGGCGCTCGTCCGTTCACCGGAAGAGCTGGTCGAGAAGGCACGAGCGTGTCGCCCCGCCCTCGTGATTGTCGACCTGAATGCCGAGGGGTGCCGGCCCCTGGAGGCCCTCCACCAGGTGAAGGCGGACCCTGCCCTGAAGGATACGCCCGTCCTGGGGTTCTACTCCCACGTCCAGCACGAGCTCAAGGTGGCCGCCGCCGAGGCCGGGTGCGATCGGATCCTGGCTCGCTCGGCCTTCACGACGCAGCTCCCCGAGATCCTTCGCCCCTACGCCTCTCACTAAAACCCTGGATCTAACCGCCAAGTCCGCCAAGGCCATGGACTCTTGGCCTCGGAATAGACAGGAAAGAAACCGATCCATTAGGGCTCCGGGATTGCTCGTTCTGTGCCTCC
>JACQXP010000035.1 GCA_016208645.1 Candidatus Methylomirabilota bacterium
CAACATGCAGGCTGGGGCCTACAGCCTGGCCCGCTGCATGACCTGCGGATGCTGCCTGGAGGTCTGCCCCCAGATCACCCCCACGTCCACGTTCATCGGCGCCGCCGCCATCTCGCAGGTGCGGCTCTTCAACATGCACCCGACGGGCAAGATGCACGCGCGGGAGCGGCTGGAGGCCCTCATGGGCGAGGGCGGCCTGGCGGACTGCGGCAACGCCCAGAACTGCGTGCACGCCTGCCCCAAGGAGATCCCGCTGACCGAGTCCATCGCCGCCATGGGCCGGGAGACGACCGCCTACGTGCTGAAGCGCCTTTTCGGCGGCTGATTGTTTCAGGATGCTCGGGCCGACGGGACGGCAGCAGCCGGCCCGTGCCCTCTGTCCCTGCGGAGGCCGGATGAAAATCCACGAGTACCAGGCGAAGACGATCCTGGCCGAGTTCGGCGTGCCCGTGCCCCGCGGCCGGGTCGCCACCACCGCGTCCGCGGCCGGAGGGATCGCCCAGGAGCTGGGCGGGACCGTGGTGGTCAAGGCCCAGATCCACGCCGGCGGTCGCGGGAAGGGGGGCGGCGTCAAGCTGGCGAGATCTGCGCAAGAGGCGGAGCAGGCCGCGTCCCAGATCCTGGGGATGATGCTGAAGACCCACCAGACCGGGCCCGAGGGCCAGCTGGTCAAGCGCGTCCTGGTGGAGGAAGGGATGGCCATCCGCCAGGAGCTGTACCTGGGGATCGTGATCGACCGCAAGGCCGGGCTGCCGGTGATCATGGCCAGCAGCGCGGGCGGGATGGAGATCGAGGAAGTCGCCCGGACCCGCCCCGAGGCCATCGTGAAGGCCCACGTGGATCCGGCCACGGGGGTCCGGGGCTACCACACGCGGAAGCTGGGATACGGGCTGGGGCTCAAGGGGGATCTCCTGAAAGCGGCCGGCGAGTTCGTGACCAAGCTGTACCGGGCCTTCGAGGCCAAGGACTGCTCCCTGGCCGAGATCAACCCCCTGGTCATCACGGGGGACGGTCGCCTGCTGGCCCTGGATGCGAAGATGAGCTTCGACGACAACGCGCTCGCCCGGCACCCCGACATCCAGGCCCTGCGCGATCTGGACGAGGAATCACCCCTGGAGGTCGAGGCCTCGCAATACAACCTGAACTACATCAAGCTGGACGGCACCGTCGGCTGCATGGTCAACGGGGCCGGCCTGGCCATGGCGACCATGGACATCATCAAGCTGGCCGGGGGCGAGCCGGCCAATTTCCTGGACGTGGGGGGCGGCGCCAGCGCCGAGCAGATCGAGAACGCCTTCCGCATCCTGATCTCCGACACAAACGTCCGGGCCGTCTTCATCAACATCTTCGGGGGCATCCTGCGCTGCGACCGCCTGGCGGAGGGGGTCATCAAGGCGGTCCGGGCCCTGGGCGTCAGGCTGCCCATCGTGATCCGGATGGAGGGGACCAACGTCGAATTGGGCCAGCGGATGCTCCGCGAGTCCGGGCTCAATTTCATCACGGCGCAGGGGATGAAGGACGGCGCGGAACAGGCCGTGCGGGCGGCCTGAACTGGAAACTGGAAAACGGAAACTGGAAACTGGAAATCGGAAATTGGGCCACGGTACCTAGCCAATTTCTAGTTTCCAATTTCCAGTTTCCAATTTCCAGTTTCCGCCTCCCGGAGCGGAGAGCGCATGAGCATCCTGGTGGACAAGCGAACGCGGGCGGGCGTCACGCCGGGGAAGGGCGGGATCCTCCACGAGGGGATCCCGGTCTTCGACACGGTGGCGGACGCGGTGGCCAAGGAGGGGGCCAACACGGCGCTGGTCTTCGTGCCGCCCGCCTTCGCCGCCGATGCCGTCCTGGAGGCGGCCGATGCCGGCGTCCGCCTGATCGTCTGCATCACCGAGGGCATTCCCACCCTGGACATGGTGCGGGTCGCCCGCGTCCTGCAAGGAAAGGACACGCGCCTCATCGGGCCCAACTGCCCCGGGATCATCTCGCCGGGCAAGGCCAAGGTCGGCATCATGCCCGGGCACATCCATTCGCCCGGGCGCATCGGCGTCGTGTCGCGGAGCGGGACCCTGACCTACGAGGCGGTGGGCCAGCTCACCGCGCGGGGCATCGGCCAGTCCACCTGCGTGGGGATCGGCGGCGATCCCATCGTCGGGACCAGCTTCGTGGACGCCCTGCGCCTGTTCCAGGCGGATCCCGAGACCGACGCCATCCTGATGATCGGCGAGATCGGGGGCACGGCCGAAGAGGACGCGGCCGCCTTCGTGAAGGCCCACGTCAGCAAGCCGGTGATCGGCTTCATCTGCGGGCAGACCGCGCCCCCGGGACGGCGGATGGGCCACGCGGGCGCCATCATCTCCGGGGGGACCGGCACGGCGGCCGAGAAGATGGCGGCCATGCGGAAGGCCGGCATCACGGTGGTGAAGAGTCCGGCGGAAATGGGCCAGGCCGTGGCCCGCGTCCTGCCTTCGCCGCCAGCCCGGCCTGGCGTCACCCGCGGGAAGGTGTCCGCCGGGGCAGGGGAGAGCCCAAGACGGGCGACGCCCCCGACCAGCCATGGTGGGGCCCGCCGGCAGGGCCGATCCACCGCGAAGTCGAGGCCCAGATAGCGGATTCGATCCTCGGCGGCACGGGGCCGGGTCCCGTGTCCAGTGCTGTCCACCGGCAGGAGATCACCTGGTGGCGATCGGGTGATCTCCTTTGCGTCTCAGGCGCCGCCACGCGGGGGCCGGGAGGAGCGAGAGATGGAGCGGACGCTGGTGATGGTGAAGCCGGATGCGGTCCGCCGGAAGCAGGTGGGCGAGGTGATTCGCCGTTTCGAGACGGCCGGGCTCACGATCCGGGCCCTCAAGATGGTCTGCCTGGACCGACGGGACGCCGAGGGGTTCTACCAGGTGCACCGGGAACGGCCGTTCTTCGCCAGCTTCACGCAATTCATGTCTTCGGGGCCCACGGTGGCCATGGTCCTGGAGGGACCGGAGGCGATCAGCCGCGTGCGCCAGTTGATGGGTGCGACGGATCCGGCGAGGGCCGAGCCGGGCACCATCCGCCGGGACCTGGCGACCAGCATCGAGCAGAACGTGGTCCACGGCTCCGATTCGCCGGAGTCGGCGACCTACGAGATTCCCTATTTCTTCAGTGCCCTGGAGCTGTGCCCGTATGAACGCGAACCCAATTGAAAATGACAAACCGACAACTGACAATGGACATCAGAGGACACCAGTTGGCCGGTTTTCCATTGTCCGTTGTCAGTTTGAAATTGAATTGGGCCAGGGATGCGGTCCCGGGGCCCGGCCCGAACCCGCGAGGTGTCCCGTGGCTGCAACTGCCTGTCCGACTTGGCGTTTCCGTCCCGCCGGGCAGCGCCGGAGGGGGCTTTTCCCTTGACACCTCTGGGGGCCCTCAGTATACTACGCCCGCTTTTGACAAGATTTCCCGGACAGCTCGCCCGGACATGCTGATAGACGTCTCGCAGATTCCGCCCGACGGGCTGGACATCGTCTTGCCGGAAGAGGTGCTGGACCTCGGCGCGCCGGCGGACACCTGGGACGGGCCGGCCACCGTGCGGGCGGACCTGCATGTGGGGCGCTCCGGGCGCGTGTTGCTGATCAGCGGGTGCTTCAGCGGCGGCGTCGCGCTGGTCTGTAGTCGATGCCTGGAGCCGTTTCATTTTCAGGCCGAGGACCGGTTCCACCTGTACTGCGAGGCCGCCGCGCAGGCCCCGCCAGAGGAGGAGCACGAGCTCGCCGATGACGAGTTGGATGTGACCTACCTGGAGCAGGGGCGGATCAACACCGATGACCTCTTGCGCGAAAACATCCTGCTCAGCCTGCCCGTTCAACCCCTCTGCCACGAGGACTGTCGAGGGCTCTGCCCGCGCTGCGGCGCGAACCTGAACCAGGGCGCCTGCAACTGCGCAGAGGCCCGCGTGGACCCGCGGCTGCAGGCCTTGCGGAAGTTGCTGTAGTCCCGCCGAAGGCGGGACCCAATCCGCTGACGCCACCTGATCCCTGGACGCTGCTTCGAGAGAGAGGATGACCGATGGCGCTCCCCAAGCGACGGCACAGTAATGCCCGAACGCGCAAGCGGCGGGCGCACGACGGCTTGCAGGCGGCCGGCCTGGCCCGCTGCCCGCACTGCCAGACCATGACCCTCCCGCATCGCGCCTGCCGGAGTTGCGGGTACTACCGCGGCCGCGAGGTGGTGAAGCGGGCGAAGGAGTAGGGCCGACTTCCGTCGGGGTCCCCGCCCCCGTCGAGGGCCGGCCCGGCCATGGGCACCCGACCCCCGGCGGGGCGGGAACGGTTCCACGGCCCGACGCGGCCTGGGAGCCGATCAGCATGCAACGGACCGATGCCGTCCGGGTCGCCCTGGATGCCATGGGGGGCGACCAAGGACCAGAGGTGAACGTCGAGGGCGCCGTGACGGCCGCCCGGGAGTTCGGCGCGACCGTCACCCTCGTTGGGGTGGAGGACGAGCTGCAGCGCCGCCTCCGCCAGCACGACACCCGCGGGCTGCGCCTGACCGTCCGGCACGCGCCGGAGGTGGTGGAGATGGGGGAGAGCCCCATGGCCGCCCTGCGGCGCAAGAAGCACTCTTCGATCCGGGTCGGGCTGGAGCTGGTCAAGGGCGGCGAGGCCGATGCCTTCGTGAGTGCGGGCAACACGGGCGCGGTGATGGCCACCGCCCTGGTGGTGCTGGGGCCCCTGCCGGGCGTCGAGCGGCCCGCCATCGCCGTGGTGGTGCCGACCCTCACGGGACGCGCGGTGCTGCTGGACGTCGGCGCCAACGTGGACTGCAAGGCGCGGCACCTGGTCCAGTTCGCCATCATGGGCAACGTCTACGCCCGGGACTTCCTGGGCCTGCCCCGGCCGCGGGTCGGCCTCCTCAGCATCGGGGAGGAAGAGTCCAAGGGCAACGAGCTGACGCGGGAGGCCTTCAAGGAGCTGGAGGACGAAGCCTCCCTGAACTTCATCGGGAACGTCGAGGGGCGCGACGTGTTCAACGGCACCTCCGACGTGATCGTGTGCGACGGGTTCGCCGGCAACGTGGCCCTGAAGATCTCGGAGAGCGTCCTGGAGACCATGTTCCACCTGCTCCGGGAAGAGATCGGGAAGGACCTGCGGGGCCGGGCGGGCTCCCTCTTGCTGCTCCCCGCCTTCCGGCGGTTCAAGCGGCGGGTGGACCCGTCGGAGTACGGCGGCGCGCCGCTCCTGGGCGTGAACGGGGTGTGCGTCATCAGCCACGGCCGCTCGACCGGGAAGGCCATCAAGAATGCCATCCGCGCGGCCGGGGAGTGCGTGGCGAACAAGGTCATCTCCCACATTCGCGAGGGGATCGCCCTGGGCTAGCGGGGGGCGTCGAGCAGTGCCCATCCCGCGGGCCTGCTCATTGGGGGAGGATAGATCGTCCCATGCCGAGTGCCAGGATCATCGGGACCGGATCGTACGCGCCGGCCAAGGTGCTCACGAACGCCGAGCTGGAGAAGCTGGTGAACACCAGCGACGAGTGGATCCGCACGCGGACCGGCATCTCCGAGCGGCGGATGACCACGGAGGCGGAGGCCACCTCGGACCTGGCCTACCAGGCGGCCCTGCGGGCCCTGGCCGCGGCCGGCCTGGACCCCGCCGACCTGGACATGATCCTGGTGGCCACCGTGACGCCCGACATGTTCTTTCCCTCCACGGCCTGCGTCCTCCAGGATCGCCTGGGCGCCAGGCGGGCCGGGGCCATGGACATCTCTGCGGCGTGCTCCGGATTCGTGTACGGGTTGGCGGTGGCCGACGGGCTGCTGCGCCTCGGCACCCTGCGGAATATCCTCCTGGTGGGGGCAGAGACCCTGACCAAGATCGTGAACTGGCGGGATCGGAATACCTGTGTCCTCTTCGGCGACGGGGCGGGGGCGGTGGTGCTGCGGGCCTGCGAGGGGGAGCGGGGCATCCTCTCCACCCACCTCTTCGCCGACGGGGCCAAGGGATCGCAGCTCATGATCCCGGGGGGCGGCTCTCGCCACCCGATCACCCAGCGCCTGGTGGACGAAGGGCTGGCTGCCATCCAGATGAGCAACGGGAACGAGGTCTTCAAGGTCGCGGTGCGCGCCATGGAGGATGCGGCCCTCACCGCCCTCAAGCACAATCACCTGGATGTCGGTGACGTGGACCTCCTGGTCCCGCACCAGGCCAATCTGCGGATCATCAACGCCGTGGGGCAGCGGCTGGGCTTTGCCGAGGACAGGGTGTGCGTGAACATCCAGAAGTACGGCAACACCTCGGCGGCGTCCATCCCGCTGGCCCTGGACGAGGCGGTGCAGGCGGGGCGGGTTCACGAGGGGGATCTGCTGCTGTTGGTCGCCTTCGGCGGCGGCCTGACCTGGGCGTCGGCCGTGATCCGCTGGTGAGGCGCTTCGCTCAATGAAAAACGGACAACGGACACTTTCAATGGAAAACCGACAACCGACAATGGAAAACCGGCCAACTGTCGTTCCGGTTGTCGGCTTTTCATTGTCGGTTTGAAATTTTAGATTGAGCCATGGGCAAGGTGGCGTTCGTCTTTCCAGGGCAGGGCTCGCAAGCCGTCGGGATGGGACGGGACCTGGGGGAGGCTTCGCCTCGCTGGAAGCAGGCGAACGCCGCCCTGGGGTTCGATCTCCGGCGCCTGTGCTTCGAGGGCCCGGAGGCGGAGCTCAGGCTCACAGCCAACACCCAGCCCGCCATCCTGACGGCCAGCATCGTGGCGCTGGATGCCCTGGTGGCGGCCGGCGCATCCTTCGATTTCGTGGCCGGCCATTCCCTGGGCGAGTATTCCGCCCTGGCGGCGGCCGGCGCCCTGGACTTTGCCGACGCGGTGCGGACGGTCCGGGCCCGCGGCCAGTTCATGCAGGAGGCGGTCGCGCCCGGCGAGGGCTCCATGGCCGCCGTCCTCGGCTTGGACCGCGGCCTGGTGTTCCGGGCCTGCGAGGAGGCGCGGGAGGCCGGGGTGGTTCAGGTGGCCAACCTGAATGCCCCGGGCCAGACGGTGATCGCCGGGGCGACGGCCGCCGTGCAGCGCGCCGTCGAACTGGCCAAGGCCAAGGGGGCGAAACGCGCCCTCCCGTTGCCCGTGAGCGCCCCCTTCCACTGCGCCTTGATGGCCCCGGCGGCGGACCGGTTGGCGTCGGTCCTGCGGAGGATCCGCATCCAGGATCTCCGCATCCCCCTGGTGACGAACGTGGACGCCGACCTGCTCACCGAGGGGGCGCGGGTGACCGATACGCTGTTCCGCCAGGTGACGGCGCCGGTCCGGTGGGAGGACGTCGTGATCCGGCTGGTGAAGGAGGGCGCGGGGACCTTTATCGAGGTGGGTCCCGGCAAGGTCCTCTCCGGCCTGATCCGGCGAATCGCCCCCGAGGCCCGGGTCCTGAACGTGGAGGACCGGGCGTCTCTGGAAGCCACGCTGAAGGCCCTGGCCTGAGCCTCGCAGGCCACCGAGGCGAACGAAGATGAGCCTCGCAGGAAAGACCGCCCTGGTCACCGGCGGCTCCCGCGGGATCGGGGAGGTCATCGCGCACCGCCTGGCTGACGAGGGGGCGGCGGTCGTCCTCTGCGCCCGTCACCTGGAGGCCGCGGCGGCTGTGGCGAAGGCCATCGAGGCACGGGGAGGCCAGGCCTTGGCCGTGGCGGCGGACGTCGGGACCACCGCGGACACGGAGCGCGTGGTGGCGGCCTGCGTGGATCGGTTTGGCCGGCTGGATATCCTGGTCAACAACGCGGGTATCACCCGCGATGGGCTGATCCTCCGGATGAAGGACGAAGACTGGGACGCAGTCCTGTCCGTGAACCTCGACGGGGCCTTTCGCTGCGCCCGGGCCGCCCTGCGTCCCATGCTGAAACAGAAGCAGGGCGGGCGCATTCTCAATATCGGCTCCGTGGTGGGGAGCATGGGGAACGTCGGCCAGGCGAACTACGCCGCGGCCAAGGCCGGGCTGATCGGGCTGACCAAGGCCCTGGCCAGGGAAGTGGCCTCGCGCGGCATCACCGTCAATGCCGTGGCGCCGGGCTTCATCGAGACGGAAATGACGGCCGGGCTTTCCGAAACCATCAAACAGGCGCACCTGGCCCAGATCCCCCTGGGGCGGTTCGGGACGGCGGCGGAGGTGGCCGCCGTGGTGGCCTTCCTGGCATCCGAGGGGGCGGCATACATCACGGGGCAGGTGATCCACGTCAATGGCGGCTTGTGGTCGTCGTAGCGGGTCACCCATCGGGAGAAGGAGGGTATTGTGAGCACCGCCCTGGAAGAGAAAGTCAGGAAGATCATCATTGATCAGTTGGGGGTGGACGAGGCCGAGGTGACGCCCGAGGCGAAGTTCATTGATGACCTCGGGGCGGACTCCCTGGATACCGTGGAGTTGGTGATGGCCCTGGAGGAGGAGTTCGGCATCGAGATCCCCGACGAGGATGCGGAGAAGATCGCCACCGTCCAGAATGCCATCACCTATATCCGGGAGCACAAGAAGGATTAACCACAGCCCGCCTGCCCGCAGCGCCAAACCGGAGCGGGGGCAGGTGTGCCGGAGGATGGGGCCGGACGGGCGGCCCAGAGGGGCACGAACATGGTGCGTGTCGTCGTCACCGGGGTAGGGGCGGTGGCCCCCAACGGGATCGGGATCGAGAGCTTCTGGCGGAGCATCGTCAACGGGGTCTCGGGCATCGCACCCATCACGCGGTTCGATGCCAGCAAGCATGACACCCAGATTGCGGGCGAGGTCAAGGGCTTCGATCCGCTCCAGTGGCTCGAGAAGAAAGAGGCCCGCAAGATGGACCTCTTCATCCACTATGCCGTCGCCGCCGCCCAGATGGCGTACGACGACTCGGGCCTCAAGGTCACCGACGAGAACCGGGAGCGGATCGGCGTCTTCGTGGGCACGGGCATGGGCGGGATCCCGGCCCTGGAGGAGTCGCACAAGATCCTCCTGGAGAAGGGCCCGGGGCGCATCAGCGCCTTCTTCATTCCCTCCATCATCACGAACATGGGCTCGGGGCATATCTCCATGCGGTTCGGGATGAAGGGCCCCAACTCGTGCGTCTGTACGGCGTGCGCCACGGGGAACCATGCCATCGGCGACTCCCTCCGGATCCTCCAGCGCGGGGAGGCCGACGTGATGCTGGCGGGGGGAAGCGAGGCGGTGATCACCCCGCTCACCATCGGGGGGTTCTGCTCCATGAAGGCCCTCTCCACCCGGAACCACGAGCCCACCCGGGCCAGTCGGCCCTTCGACAAAGACCGGGATGGCTTCGTCATGGGCGAGGGGGCGGGGATCATGGTGCTGGAGACCTTGGAGCACGCCCGGCGGCGTAACGCGAGGATCTACGCCGAACTGGTGGGCTACGGGATGTCCGCCGACGCCCATCACATCACGCAGCCGGCCCCGGAAGGGGAGGGAGCCGTGCGCTCCATGCGCCTGGCACTGGCGGACGCCAAGGTGTCGCCGTCCGAGGTGGAGTACATCAACGCGCACGGGACCTCCACGCCCGCGGGGGACCTCAACGAGACCCTGGCCATCAAGTCGGTCTTCGGCGCGCGCGCGCGCTCCCTGGCCGTGAGCTCGACCAAGTCCATGACGGGCCACCTGCTGGGGGCTGCGGGTGGCATCGAGTCGGTTATCTCGATCCTCACCATCGTCCATGGGATCCTGCCGCCCACCATCAACTATGACACCCCCGATCCCGAGTGCGACCTGGATTACGTCCCCAACACGGCGCGGCCCGCCCAGGTCGGATACGCGCTGACCAACTCGTTCGGTTTCGGCGGCACCAACGCCAGCCTGCTCTTCAGGAAGTTCGAAGAGTAGGTCCCTCCATCCTGGCGACCTCCCGCTCGGTTGGCCGGTGTCGCCAGCGCAGCAGGAGCGCTCACGTGGCGAGACCCAACATCTGGCACCGCAAGATCTACGTCCACCCGATCCAGCGGAAGTACCTCTATCTGTCCCTGGTGCCCCTGATCGTCTGCAGCCTGGCGATCATCCTCCTCACGTTTCTCCCCATGCAACTCCTGTTGACGGGACGGGCCTCCGAGCTGGACAAGGCGGTGATGGGGAGCTGCCTGTCCGCGCTGGGGAGTCGCCTGTGGCCGGCGATCTTCCTCAGCATGCTGCTGGCGGCGATCCTGAGCGTCTTCGCCTCCCATGCCCTGGGTGGCCCGCTCTACCGGCTCGAGGCGATCGGCAAGCGCCTCGCCGCGGGGGAATTCATCGCGCCGATCCGCGTCCGTGAGGGAGATGATCTGCAGGGGATGGCAGCCGTGCTGGATCAGGCGGTGGGGACCCTGCGCCATGCCCTGGCGCGGATCCGCGAGCAGGAGGGCGTGGCGCGGGAGCGGCTGGGTGCCCTGCAGGGGGAGCTGGCGACAGGCCCGGTTCCGGCGGCGGCGCTGTCCGGCCGCCTGCAGGAGATCGCGGCACAGCTCGAGGGGATCGAAGAGACGCTGGGACCCTTCCGGATCTGATGGCTCATAGCTGATGGCAAGTGCCAAGAGCCATCAGCCGTCACCTGCCGTTCCTGGGCGGGAGGAGGGTGATGCTGAACGGCGTCCCAGGCCGGCCCCGCCCCAATTCCGCCAGGAAGCCTTCCAGGAACGCCTGCTGGATCCGGGTCGGCGCCTCCCCCGGGAAGCCCCGAAAGGGAGGCTCCAGGGCGACGCGGGTGCCGCCGAGATGCAGGATCGTCTGCGCCGCCTGATAGGACAGCCGGTAGAGGGCGACCATGGACAGGTCGGCCTGGTGCCCCAGCCCGACCACCAGGACCTTCTCCGCCTTCAGCTTTCCGTTGGGCGAGAGCAGGGCGGTCGCCCCGCGCTCCCCGGCGAACTTCCCCCGGGCGCGGAGCCGAGAGACGGCGCCGCACAAGATCCAGTCCACCCGACCCAGGCGGCCGCGTGGCGCCGGCTCGTCCTCCAAGTGGAACAGCATCAGGATGTCTGCGCCGATCTCCTCGAGGGGATCGCTGGCTTCCCGGATCTGCATCTCAGGCAGGGGCCTGTTGGGGGGGTCGCAGCTTCAGGCGGATCTGGTCCAGGATGCCGTTCACGAACGCGCCCGACTCCTGGCTCCCGTAGAGCTTGGCGAGTTCGATGGCCTCGTTGATGGCGACCTTCTCCGGGATATCGGAGCGGTAGAGTAACTCGTAGCCGGCTAGGCGGAGGATATTGCGCTCCACCAGGGCGATGCGCGCCAGGCTCCAATGGGCCGCATTGGCGGCGATGAGGCGGTCAAGCTCGGGGCCGTGCTCCAACGTCCCCTGCACCAGGCTATCGGCGAAGGCCTGCACCTCTGGCAGGGCAGGGTGGTCCTGCCAGAATTCCTTGAGCAGCCGCTCCGTCTCGCCGGGTCGGAATTCCAGCTCGTAGAGAATTATCAGGGCGAGTTCGCGCCCCTTGCGTCGCTTGCCCATCGCTACTCCACGCAGCTTTCGGCTCTCAGCGATCAGCCATCAGCCGTGAAACGTAAAACGTGAAGCGTGAGGGGAAGAAGCACGGCAGCCCGTCACGTTTTACGCTTCACGTTTCACGCTTCAAGATCATTTCAGTTCCCGGAAAAGATTGGCCATCTCGATGGCCGAACACGCGGCGTCGAAGCCCTTGTTGCCCCCCTTGCTGCCCGCCCGCTCGACCGCCTGCTCAATGGAATCCGTGGTGAGGACGCCGAAGGACACGGGGACACCCGTCTCCATGGCCGCGGCCGCCACGCCCTTGGACACCTCGCCCGCGATGTACTCGAAGTGGGGGGTAGCCCCCCGGATCACCGTCCCCAGGCAGATGATGGCCTCATAGCGGCCCGAGGTGGCCAGGCGCTTCGCCGCCAGCGGGATCTCGAACGATCCCGGCACCTTCACCACGTCAATCTGATCCTCCTCGGCTCCGTGACGCCGGAGGGCGTCCAGGGCCCCCTCCAGGAGGCGAGCGGTGATGAACTCGTTGGTCCGACTCACCACGATGCCGAAGGCGAGCCCCTTGGCCACCAGGGTCCCTTCCCACGTCCGCATGTTCCCTCCTTAGCGCCTGGCCCGGCCGGTTCCCGCGGCGCCGTCCCCCCGCGCGCGGCGCGGGGCGCGGCTGGCGGCGGCCTGGATGAGATGCCCCAGCTTTTCCCGCTTGGTCGTAAGGTACCCCAGATTGGCCGGGGTGGGCTTGGTCAGCAGCGGCACCCGCTCGACCACGTGCAGGCCGTAGCCCTCCAACCCCACGATCTTGCGCGGATTGTTGGTCATCAGGCGAAGCTTGGAGACCCCCAGGTCCACCAGGATCTGGGCCCCGACGCCGTAATCGCGCAGGTCCGGCTTGAATCCGAGTTTCTCGTTCGCCTCCACCGTGTCGAAGCCCTGGTCCTGCAGCTCGTAGGCCCGCAGCTTGTTCGCCAGGCCGATCCCGCGTCCCTCCTGCCGGATGTAGAGGAGCACCCCTTTCCCTTCTTGCGCGATGCGCTCCATGGCGCGGTCCAGCTGCGCCCCACAGTCACAGCGGAGCGATCCCAGCGCGTCGCCGGTAAGGCACTCGGAGTGGACCCGCACCAGGACCGGGTCGGCGACGCTGATCTCGCCCTTCACCAGGGCCAGGTGATGCTTGTTGTCCACCTGGCTGTGGTAGAGGAGGGCCTTGAAGTTGCCGTGGCGCGTGGGCAGGATGGTGCTGGCCAGGCGGCTGACGAATTTCTCCCGCTTCATCCGAAAGTCGATCAGATCCTTGATGGTGATCATCTTGAGGCCGTGACGCCGGGCGAAGCGGGCCAGCGCCGGGACACGTGCCATCGTGCCATCCGGATTCATGATCTCGCAGATCACGCCCGCAGGGTACAGTCCCGCCAGGCGGGACAGGTCCACGGCCGCCTCGGTCTGGCCGGCGCGGGTGAGCACGCCGCCTTCCCGAGCGCGCAGGGGAAACATATGGCCCGGCCGCGCCAGGTCATCCGGCCGGGTATTCGGGTCCAGGATGGCCTTGACGGTGGCGGCCCGATCATGGGCCGAGATGCCGGTGCTGACCTTGTGCTTGGCCTCGACGGAGACGGCGAAGGCGGTCTCGAAGGGGGAGGTGTTCTCCGAGACCATCGCCGGGATCTGCAACTGGTCCAGGCGCTCGCCCAGGATGGGCATGCAGATCAGGCCCCGCCCGTGGGCGGCCATGAAGTTGATGGCGGCCGGCGTGACCTTTTCGGCCGCCATGGTCAGATCCCCCTCGTTCTCCCGGTCCTCGTCGTCCACGACGATGACCATCTTCCCGTTGCGGATGTCCCGGATAGCGTCCTCGATCCGGTCGAAGCGGATGGGCCCCTCGGTTCGGGACGATCTGCCCGTGGACGTGCCACGCCACCCGCGGCCGCCCGAAGGAGCCTTCGAGCGCGCGGACGCTGGCCGAGGGCGCAGGAGTGCTTTCCGTGTGGTCATGCGAAGCCGTGCTCCTTGAGGGAGGCCAGGGTCAGGCCCTCCTGGCCCACGAATTCCGCCCGGCCTGCCAGGAGTCGGGCCACGTGTTTTCCCAGCAGGTCGGCCTCCAGGTTGACCGGGTCGCCCACCCGCTTGCCTCCCAGCGTGGTCTGATGGAGGGTGTGCGGGATGAGGGCCACGCCGAAGGTGTCGCGTCCGAGTTCCGCCACGGTCAGGCTGATCCCGTCCACGGCGATGGAGCCCTTCATCACCAGGAGAGGGGCCAGGCCCGGCGGGAACCGGAAGCGCATGAACTCGCCGTCACCCTGGGGAACCCGATCGGCGACCTGCCCGACGGCATCCACGTGGCCGGTGACCAGGTGCCCGCCCAGGCGATCGCCCAACCGCAGCGGTCGCTCCAGATTCACCCGCGCCCCGACCCGGAGCGTCCTCAAGGTCGTCCGCGCCAGCGTCTCGGCCGAGAGGTCGCAGGCGAACCCGTCTCCCTTGAGGCTGGTCACGGTGAGGCACGCGCCGTCCACGGCAATGCTGTCCCCCACGCGAAGCCCCTCCGCCAGCGGCCCCGCCCCGATGACGGCACGGGCGCCGTCCGCGCGGGGGGAGTACCCCCGAACGGTGCCGATGGCCTCGATGATCCCGGTGAACACAGGGCCTCAATGAAAAATTTTCATTGCCGGGCGGCTGCCCGGTGGATGTAGCCTTCCACAAGGATGTCGCCGTCGAAGCGCTCGATCCGCACGTCCCGCAACCGCGCCGCCTGGCTCAAAGACTCGATGCCGTCCCCGCCGACCGCGGTGGGCGTGGATTTCCCGCCGATGAGTATCGGCGCCAGGAAGACGAGGACCTTGTCCACGATCCCCTCGCGCAGGGCGGAGGCGTTGATCTCCGCGCCCCCCTCGATCATCACCGAGAGGATCCCGCGCTTCCACAGCGCTTCCATGAGGCGCTCCAGGGAGACCCGGCGCGGGCTGCCCTCCACCACGATCACCTGGACCCCCTCGCGCTCGAGGGCCTCCAACTTCGTCCGAGGGGCCATCTGGGAGACCGCCAGGATGGTCGGCGCGGTGGAGGCGCGATTCACCACCTTGGCCCGTAGCGGCAGCCGGGCCAGATTG
>JACQXP010000541.1 GCA_016208645.1 Candidatus Methylomirabilota bacterium
AGCCACGAAAGAAATCTGCGCAATCTGCGTAATCTGTGGATAAGTTGGTCCCTCGGGCGGTTAGCGCTTTTTCTGGCCGCCGAGGAGCTGCTGCAAGGCGCTTCCCACGCCCTTGGCGGCCTCGCCCGCCGCCTCCAGTCCTTTCTGCCCGAGGGTCCCCACGCCCTCGGCCACCCCCCGGATACTCACCCCCAGATTCTCCGCCAGGCCGGTCGCCAGGCGCGTGGCGAACGCTTCGTTGAGGGTGAACCGGGGATTGTTGATGTCTCCCTCGAGAATGAAATTGATGGCGATCTTGCTCTCCCGGTTCTTCAGGAAGTTGATCACGGCTGCGCGGGGCACGCCCATGAACGTGTCCAAGACGCCCCTAGTGGGGGTGAATTCCAGATCCGAAATGACGACCTTCCCCGGTGCGCGCAGCCGGTTCTGCTTCACCTCCGAGTCCAGGTCGAGGTCCAGGGCCCCCCTCTGGACGCGCGTCTCGGTGGCCTGGGTGAGGTACGGCTGCAGCATGACCAGGTCCACGGAGCGGAGCTGGAGCTTCACCGCGGAATCCTTGCTGGCCACCTCGACCCACCCCGAGACGGTAGCGCGCCCGTCGCGCTGGAGGCCTTTCACCAGGGCGGTGAGGTCGAATCGGCTCTTGCCGGTGAGCGCCGGGGCCACCACGTCGCGCATGGCGGCCTGGATCTTCTCCAGACGGATTTTCAACGGCGGCTGGGCCACCGTGGCGTCGAACAGCTCCACCACGCCGTCTTCCAGCGTGATGCGCGAGATGGTGACCGAGCGGGCGGCCGCTTTTCCCTCGGTGGCTGGCCCCGCCAGCAGGCCGGGGGCGACCTGGAGCTTTCCGTCCCGCGTCCGCAGTGCCGAGAGATAGGGCCGGACGACGGTGACGGAGCCTACCTGGATCCGGTCGGAGAGAAGGCTCTTCAGGCTGGGGACGATCACCACGCGCTCGGCGCGGAGGGTATCCGCCGCCGGCCACCCCCGGCGCGCCTTGATGCGGAGCCCGTTGAGTTCCACCGCCGACCAGCGGACCCGGAGTTCTTTGACCTCGCTGTTCGGTCCCAGGGCCTCCAGCACCTTGCCCCTGAGGAGGCCGACCGCCGCCTGGAATCCGAGGATGGCGCCCACGACCAGGACGAGGATCGCGGCGAGGATGATGAGGGCCGACTTTTTTGCCTTGGTGCTGGCCATGAAGTCCTCAGCTATCAGCACTTGGTGCGCCGTGTCTCAATTACGGTGGCGTATTTTCGAGAAGCATCATTTTGATCCCCTCTCCCCCGCGTGGGAGAGGGCAAGGGTGAGGGGGATTCGGGTACCCTTTGGGGTGCGGCGGCCATCATTACACCCTCACCCCGGCCCTCTCCCATCGAGGGAGAGGGGGGACAAGTGACTGTCATCGTATTTGCAGAACGCAGTACTTAGCCGTCAGCATTCCATTTCGGGTTTCAAGCTGACGGCTGATGGCGAAGGATGACGGCTGATGGCTATCTGGTCAGGCTTGGGGAGGATTGAGGGCGATCGCCAGCGCCTGCTGGAGCTGCTCCAGGGGGACCGGCTTGGGCAGGACTTCCGCGGCGCCCACTTGCTCGGCGCGGTCAACGACGCGGAGGTCTGTCGTCGCGGAGATGAGGAGAACCGGGATGGCGGCCAGGTCCGGGTCCGCTTTGATGGCCGCGCAGGTTTCGTACCCGTCGAGGCCCGGCATCATCACATCGAGCAGGATGCAGTCCGGGCGGTCGGCCTTCGCGCTGGCGATGCCGTCTCGCCCGTTTTCCGCGACGACCACGGCGTACCCCGCCTCCTCCAGGGCATCCTGGAGCATGGCCCGGAGCAACGCCTCGTCATCCACCACCAGGATCTTCGCCATAGTCGAGGGGGCAGCCGCACCAGGACAGCTCACGCGCAACCGCCGTGCGCAGCCTACCTGCTCCCCTCTCCCCTGTCAAGTGCTTCGCCGCCTCACACACATGCGGCTTGCGGGAACGTGCCAGACCGCGTATCATGCCGCCCGTTTGCGGGAGGCCCATGCCATCGCCTCCAAGAGGTCCTGTGTGTAGCTGGTCATCTTGGGCCAATGCAAAATCCAAAACTGACAATTAGAAACTGACAACGGAGGCGGAGCGAAGGTGGCGCGACTCTTCGAGGACGTTCGGAGTCCTGCGCTCTGGCGCGATCCTGGCGCTTCGTGTGCCTTCTCATTGTCAGTTGTCAGTTGTCGGTTTGTCATTTTCCATTGAGGCGGAGCCGGACATGAGCCAGGCGCGTTTCCGCATCGGCATTGACGTCGGCGGCACCTTCACGGACATCATCCTCTGCGACGGAGCGGACGGGACGCTCGCGCTGCACAAGGTCCCGTCCACGCCTCACGATATCGCCCTGGGGCTGCTGGCGGCGCTCCGCAGGAGCGGGGTCCCGGCGGCCGAGATCGCAGAGATCGCCCACGGCACCACCGTGGCCACGAATGCGGTCCTGGAGCGGAAGGGCGCGCGCACCGGGCTCCTCACCACGGCGGGGTTCCGGGACGTCCTGGAACTGCGCGACGGGAGACGCCGCACGCTCTTGGGACGGCAAGCGGCCTTCGAGCCCCTGGTCCCCCGGCAGTGGCGGTGCGAGGTCCCGGAGCGACTGGACGTGTCCGGGGCGGTCCTGCAGCCGCTCCACGAGGAGGAGGTCAAGGCGGCGGCCGAGGCGCTTCGCCGGCAGGGGGCCGAGTCGCTGGCCATCGCCTTCCTGCACGCGGACAGGAACGGCGTCCACGAGCGGCGGGTGCGCGAGATCCTGAACGGACTCTGGCCGAACGGCCACCTGATCCTGGGGAGCGAGGTGTGCCCGTTCCCCGACGAGCGGCTGCGCACCGCCACCGCCGTGCTGGCGGCCTACCTCACGCCGCTGATGGCGCGGTACGTGGAGAGCCTGGAGCGGGGGCTGCGGGAAACCGGGACCGCGGCGCCGTTCCGCTTCATCGAATCCGCCGGGGGCTCGTGCTCGCCGGACGAGATCCGGCGCCATCCGCTCCGGACGATCCTCTCGGGGCCGGTGGGGGGCGCCACGGCGGGCGGGTGCCTGGCGGACCTGCTCGGGCTGGATGCCGTGGCCACGGCGGACATGGGGGGCACCAGCTTCGACGTGGCCATCATCCAGGATGGCCAGCCGGAACTCACCGGGGACCGCACCCTGGAGTTCGGGATGACCGTGGCCGTCCCGTCCGTGGCGATCCACAGCGCGGGCATCGGCGGGGGAAGCCTGGTCTGGATGGACGAGACCATCCCCGGCGGCCTCCAGGTGGGTCCGCAGAGCGCCGGGGGCACCCCGGGTCCGGCGTGTTTCGGCAAGGGGGGACGCAAGCCGACGGTCACGGATGCGAACCTGCTGCTGGGGCGCCTGGTGGGAAATCGGACCGACCTGGGCCTGCCGCCACTGGACCCGGGACCGGCGCACCAGGCCATGCTGGCCGAGGTGTGCCCGGGGCTGGGGCTGGACCCCGTCGCCGCGGCGCGCGTGGTGCTCGACGTGGCGGAGGCCCGGATGGTCGGGTTCCTGCGGACCCAGTTGGCGGCGCGCGGGAAGGTACCGGGCAGGACTGCGCTCGTCGCCTTCGGCGGGGCGGGTCCGGTTCAGGCCGCCTCCGTGGCCCGGAAGCTCGGCGTGCCCAGCGTCATCATTCCGTACCTGGCCGCAGGCTTCTCGGCCCTCGGCGCCCTGTTGAGTCCGCCGGCACGAACCGCCATGATCCCCGTGGAGGAGTCCCTGCGGACCCTCACGCCCGAGCGGCTGCGGGAGCTGATCGCGGCCGCGTTCTCCGGCCGGACGCGAGGCACCTTGCGCCTCGCCCTGATCCTCCGCCGTGGGGAGAATCCCCATGAGGACATGCTGCCCGTCCGGGATCCGGGGGAGCCGGCGGATGCGCGCGTCCGCCGGTATCACGCCTTCACCGAGACGGCCTACGGCATCCGTCCCGCACCGGAGACCGTCCGGGTCACGCGCCTGCTCGCCATCCTGAAGGAAGGGA
>JACQXP010000542.1 GCA_016208645.1 Candidatus Methylomirabilota bacterium
CCGTACAGGCAGCGCTACGGGTCAGATTGGAGAAGCACGTCCGTGCGCATTGGACGGACCGGTGCCGGGAGGTCGTCGTTCGATTCCGGGGGGCGTTTGCGTACGTGGACGCCTTTCCTCTCCAGCACCAGTTCATGCCCGGAACGACACCCGAGGAGCGGGCCCAGATCGAGGCGACGCCGACCTACCTGTGCCGGCTCGGCTACCTGGGGAGGGCAGACCTTTGGGCCTTCGCCTTCTTCAAGTACAGCGACGAGAAGTACGAGCCATCCTTCCTCCCATCGGGCGCCCCCGTGGGCACGCCCGAGGAGGCCTTCGACTGCGCGGCCCAGGTGTATTTGACGGATTGAGACAATGGAAGGCCGGCAAGATCTCAGCGAAGCAGATCGAGGAATGCCCGAGGCGAGACGATCTGAACGCCGCGAAAGGTCTTGAGGGGCAGAAGATGCCTCTTGTCGCCGGTCACCAGGAAATCCGCCCGGGCCGCCAGCGCGCACTCGAGAATTCGGTGATCCGCGTCATCCGCGACTATGCCGGACAGTCTGACGGTTGGCCGAACCAGCGAGGCCAGTCCCGTGATCTCCGCTAGAGCTTCCTTGACTCGGGACGACGGCCAACCGAAGGTCTGGCCAAGGACGGACCTCAGTTCTCCGTGCATCGCCGAGGAGAGGTACAGATCGATCACATGGGCGCGGGCAAGGGCCAGGATGGCTTCGCAGCTCCCCCCGAATACGATGGCCGACACGTAGATGTTCGTATCGGCGACGACCCGCATCACCGCGGGGACCTTGCCCGGCCGGCCCGCACCTCGTCAAGCAGCCGCTGCAGATCCGCCTCGGTCTTGATCCCGAGGCGTTCAGCCGTCTCCGCCCCCCACTGGCGGAGCCGCTGCCATCGGCGGGAAGCCAGATACTGGCGAAGCGCGTCGCGAATCAGGTCGCTCCGGGTGCGCGCCTCCTCCCGCGCAACTCGTTGCGTCTCCTGGAGCAGGTCGCTTGGCAGCGAAATGGTGATCGGAGTGGTCGTCCGCATTGTAAGTCCTCCTCGATGTTACCGAGTCATACTCTATGAAGGCCGCCCCGCCCTGTCAAGTCTCTTCTCTCTCCTTCCGGCCTTTCCGGTGCCCGTGGCGTCTTGGCGGTGAAAATTCCCCTTTACACGCTCGCGGCGGCCGGTGTATAAGGCGGGCCAGCCTGAAGCCGACACCGTTCAGCGAAAGGAGGGATGACACGTGGCAAAGAAGGGGAAGCCCGCAGAGCTGATCATCTCCAAGAGCCGCACCAAGGCCGCGGCGAAGAAGTGCAATGTGTCCAGCGACTTTTACGGGGCCCTGGACAAGAAAGTGCGCGACCTGATCGCCGCGGCCGAGGCCCGGGCCGTGGGCAACAAGCGGAAGACCCTGAAGCCCCAGGATCTATAGGTCGAACGCAAGGTTCCGTCGCAGCCCTCTGGCCCCCGGCCAGAGGGCTGTTCTGTTCCGGGGGAGGACCATGCAGATCGTGCGGCTCTACCACCGGGAAGGGTGACCCGCCTGCGCGGAGGCGAGGGAGTTTCTCTCGCGCCACGAAGTCGCCTTCGCGGCCCACGACGTGGACCGGCATCCCCTGGATGCGCGGGCCACCCTGGGCCTGGTCCGCCCCTGCCGCAAATTCTTCGTCAAGGTGGGCGAGGAGGTCTTCGTCTGGGATCGCGATCAGGAAGAGGTTCCGGACGAGGCGCTACGCCGCCACTTCGTGCATGCCGACGGGCTGATCCGCATCCCGGTCCTGATCCTCGGCACCACGACGGCGGTCCGCGGCTTCCTCCCCGACGTCTACGCGGAACTCCTCTCTTCTGCCTCCCGGTGATCAGCGCCACGCCAAGGGATCGAGCAGAAACTGACCCACCACTTCATCCACAGATTACGCAGATTGCGTAGATTATTCCTGAGGGCTCCGGGTCGTGGAATCTGCGAAATCTGCGGTTAAAGGGGTTCTTCCGCGTATGGCAATGCCTCGGCGGTTTTCTCGGAACGTGACCGAGGTACGAGGTGGGACGGGCGAATGCGCGGGGCGACTAACTCGGCCAGCCGATGTACTGGCCGTCCTCCCACAGCTCGATCATGCGGGCCAGGATCGCCACCGATTCCTCGAAGCGCCTGGCCTGGGCCATCTGCCGAAGGGCCGGCGGCACCGGCTCGAGCCTCGGGCGCTCCATCTCGGGCCAGGATCGCCACCGATTCCTCGAAGCGCCTGGCCTGGGCCATCTGCCGAAGGGCCGGCGGCACCGGCTCGAGCCTCGGGCGCTCCATCTCGGGAAGCCGGTAGTACGCCCGCCGCAGGCGTTCCAGGGTCGCCCGGTTGCAGACGTCCAGGTTGGAGGCGGGGGCGATCAGCGGGCGGGGGTTGTCGTGCAGTGGGCCCCAGTGCAGACAGTCGCGCAGGTTGATGCCCAGGAGGTCCCGCGCGATCCGTGCGAACTCCATGAACCAATCGGTCGTCCCGGCGCAGACGGGGCAGCCGTGACACCCGTCGTGCACGACGACCGCCTCGTATGCGGTGGCCCAGGGTCCACCGTTCAGCATCCAGTAGACGTGCTTGTAGTGACGCAGGTGAAGGGGGGGCGGGGGCGGGGTAGGCTGGGCCTCCCGGCGCACTCGCGCCACGCGAGGACGGCGAGCAACGAGCGATCCCTTCATGTCGCGGATAGTCTAGCCGACGCCTTGGAAGGCAGGCAAGGGAAAATCCTGGGATTGTCTGCCCATGGGACCCCGGCGGCGGTCTGCCTCTCGTAAGAGGGGCCGGAGCACCCTGCCCACCCGTTCCGCAATCAGCCGATGCCCCTGGGCGTTCGGGTGGATCGCATCCACCTTGAGATCGGGCTTGCTCAGGATGCCGCTCAGGATATCCTCCACCAGCACGGCACCGTACCGCTCCGCCACCGCCCCGTAGCCCTTCAGGTAGGGATCGCCCATCAGGCCGACGTTCACCTCCAGGATCACCACCATCATCCCCTGGGCGATCAGCGTCTTCACGATGGTATCCAGATTCTTGAGCGTTTCCTCCAGCGGCACGCGGCGGAGAAAATCGTTCCCGCCGAACTCCACCAGCGTCAGGCGCGGATGGAGGGGCAGGACGTCCCGCTCCATGCGGGCGAGTCCGGCGGCCGTGGTGTCGCCGGCGACGCCCGCATTCACCATGGGGATTCCCAGATCGCGTGCGACCAGGCTCGGAAAGCTCTCCTCGGCGCGGACACCATGGCCCTGGGTGATGCTGTCCCCGAAGAACACGACGACCTCCCCGGGCGCCTCGAGGTTGACCACCCTGCCCAGATCCGGCCCCTTCGGCCGCATGGCATACCACCCGACGGCCGCGGCGAGCAGCACGAGTGCGCCGACCGGAATTGCCCATCCCGGCCCGCCCCGGGAGGGCGGATGGGACGGACGCGCTCCCCTGGCATCGCCTTTCTGGCCTGCCGCTGTCCGGGCCCTCATGAGGCCTCATCCGCCATCGCGCTCTCCAGCCGGAGGGCCAGCTCCTCCCACTTGCCGTAGAGGGACGCCGCTTGCTCCTCCAGCGCCTTCCGCTCCCGCGCGACCTCGCGCGCCCTCTCGCCATCCCGGTAGAGATCCGGATTCGCCATCCGGTCGTCGAGGTCGCGAACCCGGGCCTCGATCCCGGCGATCTCTGCCTCCAGCTCCTTCAGTCGCGCCTTCAGGGGGGCAATGGCGCGACTCTTTTGCTGGCGACTCTCCGCCTCGGCCCGCCTGGCCTCCCGCGTCCGTGGCTTCGGTGCCGACGCTCTTTGGGGCTGGGGGCTGGGGGCTAGGGGATGGGGACGGGCCTCAGGAGCCCCTTCCTCCCTTCTCGGCTCTCGGCGCCCCCGCTCCGCTCCGCGTAGCGGGGCGGAGTCGGCGCTCGCGGCTCTCGTCTCTTGGCTCTCGGCTCGCTTTTCGAGGTAGTAATCATAGTCCCCCGCGAACTCCCACAACTGCCCGTCCCTCACCTCCACGACTTTCGTGGCGATCCGGTTGATGAAGTAGCGGTCGTGGGAGATGAAGAGCATGGTGCCCTCGAAGTCCTCCAGGGCCTCCTCCAGGACCTCGCGGGCGGTGACGTCCAGGTGATTGGTCGGCTCGTCCAGGCACAGCAGGTTGGCCGGCCGGAGCAGCATCTTGGCCAGGGCCAGGCGGCTCTTCTCGCCGCCGGAGAGGACCGCCACCGGCTTCTCCACGTCATCCCCCGAGAAGAGAAAGGCACCCAGGATCGTCCGCAGGCGCGGCTGCATCGCCACGTCGGCGATCGCCGCCAGCTCTTCCAGCACCGAGTGCTGCGGATTCAATGCGTCAAGCTGGTGCTGGGCATAGTAGTGGACGGAGACGTTGTGCCCCAGGACCCGGTCCCCGCCCTCAAAGGGCAGGGCGCCCGAGACGATCTTGAGCAGGGTGCTTTTCCCGGCGCCGTTGACGCCGACCAGGGCCACCCGGTCCCCTCGAAGGAGGCGGAGGTCAACGCCGGCATAGACGACCTTGTCCCCGTAGGCCTTGCGGATCCGGCGGAGCTCGCACACGGTCGTCCCGCTCCGCGG
>JACQXP010000057.1 GCA_016208645.1 Candidatus Methylomirabilota bacterium
GATCACTTACGCCCTGAAGTCCGACATCCTGATGTTCAACGTGGAGTCCGGACAGGAGCTTCGCCTGATCCACGAGGTGGCCTCGGGCATGGGGGTCCGGGCGCGGGTGGCGCTGCGCGTGAACCCGGACGTGGATCCCAAGACCCACCCGTACATCTCCACGGGCCTGAAGAAGAGCAAGTTCGGCATCGAGATCGGCCAGGCCCTCGAAGAGTACGAGGCTGCCCGGGCGCTCCCCTCGCTGGACGTGGTGGGGATCCACCAGCACATCGGGTCCCAGATCACGGAGATCCGGCCCTTCGTGGACGCCCTGGAGAAGACCGCTTCCCTGGTCCGCACGCTGCGGGAGCGGGGGACAGAGATCCGGTACCTGGACGTGGGCGGGGGCCTGGGGATCACCTACAAGGACGAGGAGCCGCCCCTGCCCGCGGAATTCGCCTGGGCCCTCATCGGGGTCATCCGCGACCTGGACGTGACCATCGTGCTGGAGCCGGGACGGGTCCTGGTCGGCAACGCCGGCATCCTGGTGACGCGGGTCCTGTACACCAAGCAGACCCCGGCAAAAAACTTCCTGGTGGTGGATGCGGGCATGAACGACCTGGCCCGGCCGAGCCTGTACGGCTCGTACCACGCCATCCAGCCCCTGCGGCGGGTGGCGGGACGCCCGGAGGTGACGGTGGACGTGGTGGGTCCGATCTGCGAGTCGGGGGATTTCCTGGCCAAGGACCGCGCCCTGGCGCGGTGCGAGCCGGGGGAGCTCCTGGCGGTGATGTCGGCGGGGGCCTACGGCCACACCATGTCCTCCAACTACAATGCGCGGCCGCGGGCGCCCGAGGTGATGGTGTGCGGGGGCCGCTACCACGTGGTACGCGAGCGCGAGACCTTCGAAGACCTGGTCCGGGGCGAACGGACGCTGGACGAGTTGGCGTAGGCCGGGGAACGCAGCACGTTTGGGAGGTGCGGCCATGGCAAAGCGGGTGTTTCAGGGATCGCTGGTGGCGCTGGTTACCCCCTTCCGGGACGGGAAGGTGGACGAGGCCACGCTCAAGGAGCTGGTGGAGTTCCAGATCAAGAACGGGACGGACGCCATCGTCCCCTGCGGGACCACGGGCGAATCCCCGACCCTGGACCACGACGAGCACAACCGGGTCGTGGACATCGTCGTGGCCGCGGTCAACAAGCGGATCCCCGTGGTGGCCGGGACCGGGTCCAACAGCACGGCCGAGGCAATCAGCCTGACCAAACACGCCAAGCAGGCCGGGGCGGACGGGGCCCTGGTCGTCCTTCCCTATTACAACAAGCCGACCCAGAAAGGATTGATCGAGCACTGCCGGGCCATCGCCGATGCGGGGGACCTCCCAATGATCCTGTACAACATCCCGGGGCGCACCGGCGTGAACATGCTGCCCGAGACCGTGGCGCAACTGGCCGACCATCCCAACATCGTGGGGATGAAGGAGGCCACGGGCAACCTGGAGCAGATGACCCAGGACATCGTCCTGTGCGGGGACAAGCTGAGCTTCCTGTCCGGCGACGACACCCTGACGCTGCCCCTGATGGCGGTGGGCGGGCGCGGGATCATCTCCGTGGTCGCCAACATCGTGCCCAAGGACGTGGCCGACATGACCCACGCCTTCCTCAACGGGGACTGGAAGCGGGCCCGCGAGCTGCACCTCAAGCTCTTCCCGCTCTCCCAGGCCATGTTCATCGAGACCAACCCCATCCCGGTGAAGACCGCGCTGGCCATGACGGGGAAGATCCGGGAGGAGTTCCGCCTGCCGCTGTGCCCGATGACCGAGGCCAACCGGAAGAAGCTGGAGACCGCGCTGCGCGCCTACGGGCTGCTGTAGAGCCGACAGCGATCCCGCCGTGGCGGGACTGCCGGAGCGCGCCGAGGATGCCTGGGAACTGCCTGACAGCGCCACCGAAGGAGGCGGGATCGTGATCAAGGCTGTCGTCGCCGGTGCCTCGGGGCGGATGGGCAAGCGCCTGGTCGCCCTGCTGCGGGAGAGTCCGGACTTCCAAGTCTTCGGCGCGGTGGAGCGCAGGGACCACGTGGATGTGGGGCGCGACGCCGGGGAGGTGGCCGGCGTCGGGCCGTTGGGGGTCTCCATCGTGGACGCCATCGGGAAGGCGCTTCCAGGGGCCCAGGTCGTCCTGGACTTCACGGCGCCCGCGGCCGCCATGCAGAATCTGGAGGCCGCGTCCCAGGCCGGAGTGGCCATGGTGGTGGGCACCACGGGACTCTCCGGGGCGGACCTCAAGCGGGCCCGGGAGCTGACCGGCAAGATCCCGTGCGTGCAGTCGCCGAACATGAGCGTGGGGGTCAACGTCCTCTACGGGGTGCTGGCCCAGGTGGCGCGGACGCTGGGGGACGGGTACGACATCGAGGTGATCGAGGCCCATCATCACTTCAAGAAGGATTCGCCCAGCGGCACCGCGGACCGGATGGCCCACGTCCTGGCAGAGGCCCTGGGACGCGACCTGCGCAAGGTGGGCGTGTACGGACGGCACGGGATGGTGGGGGAACGCCCGAAGGACGAGATTGCCGTCCATGCGATCCGTGCCGGCGACATCGTGGGGGAGCACACCATCCTCTTCGGGGGGATGGGGGAACGGATCGAGATCACGCACCGGGCCCACAGCCGGGACAACTTTGCATTCGGGGCCCTGCGGGCCGCGCGGTGGGTGGTGGGGCAATCGCCTGGCCTCTACGACATGTTGGACGTCCTGGGGCTGAGGCTGAGAGCCTAGAGCCGAGAGCCGCGAGCCGCGACCGGAGCGCCGAGGGCCGAGGGCCGGGGAAGGACGAGACCACAGGGGTGGGAGATGAGAGCGGCAGGGAGGGCCTGTCCATCCCGGGCCTGTCCATCCCTGTCGCTGTCCCTGTCCCTGTCGAAGATGACCACCCAGAGAGGAGTGTGATGGCTGAGTACACGCAGGCGAAGCGGCTTCAGGCACTCCCGCCGTACCTGTTCGCCGAGATGGACCGGCTGAAGCAAGAGCAGGTGAAGAAGGGGGTGGACATCATCAGCCTGGGGATCGGGGATCCGGACCTCCCGACGCCCCCGCACATTGTCGAGGCGCTGGCCAGGGCCGCGGCCGATCCGGCGAACCACCAGTACCCCTCCTACGAGGGGATGCTGGCCTTCCGGAAGGCGGCGGCCGACTGGTACCGGTCCCGCTTCGGCGTGACGCTCGACCCGGCGACGGAAGTCCTCAGCCTCATCGGATCGAAAGAGGGGATCGGCCACTTCCCCCTGGCCTTCGTGAATCCCGGCGATGTGGTGCTGGTTCCCGACCCGGCCTACCCGGTGTACCAGGCGGGCACCATCTTCGCTGGTGGCGTGGCGTACCCCATGCCCCTCACCCGCGCCCGCGGATTCCTGCCCGACCTGGACGCCGTCCCGGCCGAGGTGGTGAAGCAGGCGAAGATCCTCTGGCTGAACTATCCCAACAACCCGACGGGCGCGGTGGCGCCGCGGGAGTTCCTGGCGCAGGCGGTGGAGTTCGCCCGCCGGCACGGGCTGATCCTGGCCCACGATGCGCCCTACTCCGAGATGGCCTATGACGGCTATCGCCCCGAGAGCGTCCTCCACGTGCCCGGGGCCAAGGAGGTCGCCGTCGAGTTCCACTCGCTCTCCAAGACCTACAACATGACCGGGTGGCGCGCGGGCTTCGCCGTGGGGAATGCGGCGATCCTGGCAGGCCTCGGTCGGATCAAGACGAACCTGGATTCCGGCATCTTCCAGGCGGTGCAGCACGCCGGCATCGCCGCCCTGACCGGTCCCCAGCAGTGTATCGCCGACAACTCCAGGATCTACCAGGAGCGGCGCGACGTCCTGGTGGGGGCGCTCCGGGAGATGGGATTCCAGGTGGAGGCGCCGCGGGCGACCTTCTATCTCTGGATCCCCGTCCCCAAGGGGTTCACCTCCAAGAGCTTCAGCGTGGAGATCCTGGCCAAGGCCGGCATCGTCCTCACCCCGGGGAGCGGGTTCGGCGCGGCCGGTGAAGGCTACGTGCGGGCGGCCTTGACGGTCAGTGTGGACCGTATTCGCGAGGCAGTGGAGCGCATCCGGAAACTGGGAATCCGAGGCTCCTAACGGAC
>JACQXP010000561.1 GCA_016208645.1 Candidatus Methylomirabilota bacterium
CAGGGCCTCTGACAGCCGGACCTCGGACGCCGCGTAGGACAGCCGCACGTAGCCCTCCCCGTACTGGCCAAAGCCGGTTACCGCCAGCACGGCCACACCGGCATCCTGGAGCAGGTGATCGGCGATCACCTGGGCCGGCCGGCCGAAGCTGGTGACGTTGGGGAAGGCATAGAATGCCCCGGCAGGGATGCGACACGACACCCGCGGGATGGCGTTCAATCCGGCGACGACCAGGTCGCGGCGGCGCCGGAATGCCTCCACCATGGCCAGCGAATCCCGTTGGTCCCCCTCCAGGGCCGCCACGCCGGCGATCTGGGTGAAGGACGCAGTGCAGGAGTTGCTGTTCACCATGAGGCGGCTGACCGCCTCCGCCACCGGCACGGGCATCACCCCGTATCCCAGACGCCAGCCCGTCATGGCATAGGCCTTGGAGAACCCGTCCAAGAGGATGGTGAGATCGGCCATGCCGGGCAGGCTGGCGATGGAGTGTGGGGGCTCTCCATAGCTGAAG
Source organism: Candidatus Methylomirabilota bacterium (assembly GCA_016208645.1). GTDB lineage: Bacteria > Methylomirabilota > Methylomirabilia > Methylomirabilales > 2-02-FULL-66-22 > 2-02-FULL-66-22. The sequence goes on from JACQXP010000561.1 coordinate 512, forward strand.
CGGCGGTACACCTCGTCGGACAGGACGGGGATCCGGTGCCGCTGGGCCACGGCCGCGATGCGCCGGAGGTCCGTCGGCGAGAGCACCCCGCCCGTGGGGTTCTGCGGCGAGTTCAGGATCAGGAGCTTGGTCTGCGGCCCGGCCCGCCGTTCAAGCTCATCCAGGTCGAAGCCGAAGTCCCGCTGCTCCCGCAGGGCGATCGGGACCGGTACCCCGCCGGCGAAGCGGACGACCGAGGCGTAGATGGGAAAGCCGGGGTCGGGCAGGATGACCTCGTCACCCGGGCCCACCAGGGCCAGGATGGCGAAGAACATGATGGGCTTGGCGCCGGGCGTGACCACCACCTGGTCCGGCTGGACGGGGATTCCCCGGGTCTCGGCGACGTGGCGGGCGATGGCCTGGCGCAACTCGGGGAGCCCCGGCGTCGGCCCATAGTGCGTGTACCCGTCATCCAGGGCCTTCTTGGCCGCGGCCACGATGTGCGGGGGGGTGGAGAAGTCGGGCTCGCCGATCTCCAGGTGAATGATGTCCCGCCCCTGGCGCTCCAGCGCCCGGGCCTTGCCGAGGACGTCGAAGGCCGATTCGGTCCCCAGGCGCCCCATCCGTTCGGCAAGAGTGAACAGTGATCCGTCCATTGGCAAGGAGTGGTCACCCGCCGCGCGTCAGGCCGGGGGCGTGCGCCGGTCCATGATAAGGCGCACCATGTTGAGCAGGCGTTCCCCGGCCATGCTCTTCATGGCGGTGACCTCGGCCCCGGCCTGGAACGCCCTCTCGTTCAGCTTGGCGCTCTGCGTGGCCGTCAGGATGATCACCGGGATCTTCTTGAGTTCCTGATCCTGCTTGAGTTTCTCGCAGACGGCGAACCCGTCCATGCCCGGCATCTCGACATCGAGGAGGATGAGGTCGGGTTTGTGCTGCTTGGCCTTGGCCAGGCCCTCGGCCCCGGTGGAGGCGGCCACCACCCGGTAGCCCTGCTTCTGGAGCATGGTCTGCTGGAGGGTGATGAAGAACGGTTGATCGTCAATGATCAGGACGGTCTTCTGTGGTCTCGCCGTCGGGGTGGCCATATCCTCCGCTCCTCTCCTGCCCGGGGGCCCCAGGCGGACACGTCGGCTCCCCTGGGGCTCACCAGCCAGATCCGTTCTCTTGAAAGCTCGCGGCGTCAGGCCGCAGGCCGGGATGATCCTCGTGGCATATAGTCGCGAAGGATCCCGGCGGCCACCTCCGCGCCGTTCGCCGGAAGGTCGGGCCACACGCGGAGGCGGCGGAGCAGGTCGTCCAGGCTGGGCCGCCAGTTTCCGGCGAGCAGGTCCTGGGTTCCGATGAACGCGGACACCCCGAATCGTTCCAGCCCCGCCACCAGGGGCGCGTACTCCGCGAACTCGCCGCGGGAGGTGTACAGCACGGGTGTCCGGTTCGCCAGGCATTCGGAGACGATCCCGTAGCCGGGCTTCGTGATCACGGCGTCCGCCTGCGCCACCAGGTCCTCGTACCCGAGCCCGTCCAGGCTCACCACGCGGACGTTCCGGAGCGGGCGGGGCGTCGGCTGCGTCGCGAGGAAGCAGTAGTCCCCGAGCGTCTCCACGCGGTCGAAGTCAATCCCCCGGATCTCGAAGCCGCCGAAGGAGAGCAGGATCACCGGCCGCGCGCCGTCCAGGCCCAGCATCCGCCGGACCTCCTCCCGCGAATGTCGCGTGCGCCGGGCAATCATGGGGATGTCCCGGATGCTCTTGAAGGCGTCGCACGGTCCGTGGAAGGGCAGGCGCAGGAACAGGTCGGCCCGGCCGTAGGCCTCCCGGATCGCGTCGAGGATCGGTGAATGCTCCGGGAGGGCGCGGACGTATTCGGCATAGATCCAGTCCCAGGAGAAATTGCTGATCCCGACGCCCGGCAGGCCGGCCCGCTGCGCCACCAGGAAGGCCGCGGGCGGGATGTCCGCCACGACCAGGTCCACGCCGTCGCGGCGCAGGATCTCGGCCTCCTCCCGGAGGGTGGCCGGCAGTTCGTGCAGGAGCCGGGCGTAGGCAGCCAGCGTCGCCGCCTGATCCAGGCGGATGGAATCAAACTGGATGACGCCCACGTCGAGGGCGCGGGGCCGCAATTGAAATTCGCACGAGAGATTCAGGCGCAGCAGCCACTCCGGCACCGTGGTGATCAGGCTGAGTCGCAGGCCGGGCACCTGTTCGGCCAGCGCGGAGGCGACGGCCGCCATCCGCGTGGCATGCCCGAAGCCGTGGCCGGTGATGTAGAAAGCGACGCGTGGCATGATGTGCCCGAAACCCGGCTAAGTATAGTGAAACCGGTCAACAATGCAAGGTATTTGCCGGACTGTGGCCGAGGGAGAAAACGGGGCGGGAATGGGCGGCCGGGGCGGTTGTCGGGGTTCCTTCGGTCATCGTGTCCTGCACAATGCTCCAGGCAGGCCGAAGCTGAAGGCTGACGGCTGATTGCTGACGGCGTATTCGTTTGGTTCAGCGATGTTTGCTCTGCAGGATCTCGTAGGCCTGCTGGATGGCCAAGAGCTTCTTGTGGGCCAGCTCCTGGAATTCCCGGCCCAGATGGGCGACCTTGTCGGGGTGGTAGCGCGCCACGGCGCGCTTCTAGGCGGCCTTGATCTCTTCCGGGGAGGCCTGGGGGGACACATCGAGGAGGGTGTAGGGATCCATCTGGCTGAAGTCCGCGGTCAGGTCCTCGGGGTGGGGGGTGCTCCCGCGGCGC
>JACQXP010000562.1 GCA_016208645.1 Candidatus Methylomirabilota bacterium
CCGGCCGTGCTACCGGGCGCACGAGTACCCGGCCCTGGCCCGGCGGCCAACGCGGGCGGAGTTCGAGGAGGCCCTGCGCCTCGCGCGTGAGGCCGGCATCCATCGCCTCGACGGGTCTTGCTGATGTTTATGAATGCCTGTCGTGTCGCGAGTGGTTTCCGCGACGTCCCGGGGGTGCCCCTCGGGGCCAGGCTGCGGTAAGAGCATCGGGGCCTTGCTCCGGGTCGTCCCGCCAGAGGCGGGACGCCGCGCCGCCGGTCCCGCCGCGGGCGGGACCACGGCGACGATCCATTGCAGAGTAAAGCGCAACGGGTGCCCCGCCAGCCCCGATTGCAGCCTGGCGGCTCGGGTCGCCCCCGGAACGCCGCGACTCCCCAAGGGCGCTATCGGATGTTCAAGAGGTCGAAGAGTCCGGGCGTTCCCGAACAGTCGAACGCCGTGGAAGTCCGGTCGGTGAGATGAGAAACATTGAGATTGCCAACCTGTTCAACGAGATCGCCGATTTCCTCGAGGTGAAGGACGAGAACCCGTTCCGGATCCGCGCGTACCGGCGAGCGGCCCAGGCCGTGGAGGGCCTGGCCGAGGATATCGCGGCGATGGCCGAGCGGGGGGCGCTCCTGGATGTCCCGGGCATCGGGAAGGACCTGGCGGCGAAGATCCAGGAGTATCTCGCCAAAGGCGAGATCGAGTATCTGGAAGGTTTGCGGAAGGAGATTCCGGCTGGCGTGATCGAGCTGATGGGAATCCACGGGGTCGGCCCCAAAACGGCCAAGCTCCTGTACGAGCAGATCGGCGTGGATTCGGTGGAGAAACTGGAGGAGCTGGCCAAGGCGCACAAACTGGCAGGCCTGCCCGGCATCAAGACCAAGACCGAAGAGAACATCCTCAAAGGGATCGCGGTCTGGCGCGGCGGGCGGGAGCGGATGCCGCTGGGCACGGCCCTGGTCCTGGCCGAGGCGACTCTGGAAAGGCTCCGGGAACTGAAAGAGGTGGACCAAATCGAGACCGCCGGAAGCCTCCGCCGGATGAAGGAGACGGTGAAGGACCTTGACATCCTCGTGACCTCGAGGAAGCCGGCCCGGGTCATGGAGGTGTTCATCAGCCTTCCCAACGTGGCCGAGGTCCTGGCTCACGGCGAAACGAAATCCAGTGTCCGACTGCGCGAGAACATCCAGGTGGACCTGCGCGTCGTGGCTCCGGACTGCTTCGGTGCCGCGCTGCAATACTTCACCGGATCCAAGCAGCACAACATCCGCGTCCGGGAGCTGGCCCAGCGGAACGGGTTGAAAGTCAGCGAGTACGGGGTCTTCAACGAAAAGACGAACCAGCGGGTGGCGGGCTGCACCGAGGAAGAGGTCTACGGGGCGGTCGGCCTTCCCTTCATCCCGCCCGAGTTGCGCGAGGACGGCGGCGAGATCGAGGCGGCCCTGGAGGGCCAGCTCCCCACACTGGTGACAGTGGAGGACATCCGGGGTGATCTCCAGATGCACACGACCTGGAGCGACGGGAGCCATTCGCTGGCGGAGCTGGCGGAGGGGGTCAAGGCCAAGGGCTACGAGTACATGGCGGTGACCGACCACTCCAAATCAACCACGGTGGCCGGCGGCATGAAGGAGGAGCAGGTGGTCCAGATGATCGCCGAGGTCCGGGCCCTCAACAAGAAGATGAAGGGC
>JACQXP010000123.1 GCA_016208645.1 Candidatus Methylomirabilota bacterium
GAGAAATGGCCATTCCGGGCACAATTCTTCCGCAGCCATTCCGCCGCGCGGGTGTGCCGTAACCTATGGTAATGAGAGTGTAATTCTCCTCACCGGTGCCTCTTGCAGTCTGGCCTGTCAACACCTTTGGTGAACGGCTAGCCACCCATACCGGGGGCTGCGAATCACATACCGGCTCTGTGCACCACACAGCGGCCCGGCGCCCAGGGAATGATACCGGGTCATCAGCCCGTTCCACAGGCGCGAGGCGTGGCTCTCCGCACTGCCGATGGGGACCACCTCGACCGGCCCGAGGTCCGCCAGGCTGCACCGGATCGGGGGCGGCTCTTCCATGGCGGCCTCGGCCCGGCCCGGCTGGGGCCCCGCCGGGGGCCGCGGGGCCGCCGGGGGCAGGGGGATCACCCCCCGGCGATGCAACTTCAACAGGGCGACGCGGCATCCGACCTCCTTGAGCTTGCCGTTCGCACTCCGCCAGTCCAGCCACTGGCACACACGGCGAGACAGACCGCTGCGCGAGAGTCCAGGCTCAGCGGCAATGGCATCTTGGATCTGGCGGATCGTCTCCGCCGAAAACTCCAGGCCACATACCATCACGCAGGCAATGTACTCTCCCGGCACCCCCCGTGTTCAGCAAAAAAATGTGGGACATGATCAGCCCACCGCGGGGAGAGGGGAGGGAGAGGGGGGATTTGGTCATTGGTAATTGGTCATTCCCGGAGGGCGTCCTCCCGCTTGCCCGCGTCGGGGAAGAAGAGGGGTTCGCCGAAGCGGTCCACCCCGAAGGTGCGGATCACCTCCTGAGCTTCCTTCGACACCATGAAGTCGGCAAAGGCCCTCCCCCCGGCCGCGTTGACCCTGGGGAACTTGGCGGGATCGGGCTCCAGCACAGAGTAAATGTTCAGGAGGATCCGGTCCTTCTCCACCAGGGGGACGAGTTGCACCCGCTTCTTGAAGGCCAGGAACGTCCCCCGGTCGGTCAGGCTGTAGGCCTGCTTCTCCGAGGTGATCACCAGGGTGGCGCCCATGCCCTGCCCGGCCTGAAGGTACCAGGGGCCACTTGGGTCAAGCCGGGCTTCCTTCCACAGCTTTTTTTCCAGTTGATACGTGCCGGAGTTGTCCCCGCGCGAGACGAAGGTGGTCTTGGCCTCGGCCAGCCGACGCAGGGCGTCCGCGGCGCTGGCCAGGCCCTTGATCCGCGCCGGGTCCCCGGCCGGCCCGACGATCAGAAAGTCGTTGTGCATCACCAGCCGCCGGTTGAGGAGGAGACCCTCGGACACGTACTTCTTCTCCGCGTCGGGGGCGTGGACCAGGCACACATCGGCCTCGCCTCTGGCCGCCAGGGCTAGGGCCTGCCCCGTTCCCACCGAGATCGTCTTCACCGTATAGCCCGTCTTCTTCTCGAAGAGAGGCACCAGGACGTCCAACAAGCCCGAGTCCTGGGTGCTGGTGGTCGTGGACAGGATGACCGTCCGGTCGGCCTGGGCCCAGCCCGAGACGGGAGGCATTATCAGAACGAAACTCAGGACGAGGGGCAGCCACACACCCATCCATGGAGCTTGGAAGCTGTTCCGTCTCATGCGATGAGCCCTTTCCGAGAAAGCCGTAGGACTTCCCCTATGCCGGATGTGATCGCACTGCTCCGGAACCAACCTCTTGCCCGGGTCGGGCGCTCTTCCTGTATCCCGCATGGACCGCCGAGTGTCAAATGGAAATTGGATCCCCTTGCGGCGGCTATCCTGCGCATCAACGTCCACCCGATCGCTATGTCATCATCCTGTAACACGCCTGTGGTACCAGCGTAACGGGCGGCCTTGGCTCCTGGCCAGGGAATTCCCTTGCCGTGGGAGATCATCCCTCCCTATGATCATGCGGTCACGGTCGCGGAGGCCCATGGGAACGATCTTGGTCGTCGAAGATGAACCGGATATCGCGGACCTGGTGAAGTACCACCTGGAGAAGGCCGGCTTGCCGGCCCGTGTGGTGGGGGACGGGAAGCAGGCCCTGGATCTCATCCTCCGCGAGCGACCGGACCTCGTCGTCTTGGATCTGATGCTCCCGGGACTGGACGGTCTTGAGCTCTGTCGGCGACTGCGCGGGGCCCAAGCCACCCGGGGGATCCCCGTGATCATGCTGACCGCCAAGACCGAGGAGGTGGACCGGATCGTGGGCCTGGAGATGGGCGCGGACGATTATGTCCCGAAGCCGTTCAGCCCCCGGGAGCTGGTGGCCCGGGTGAAGGCCGTCCTGCGCCGGACGGCCGCCCCTCTCGAGCCCAGCGAAGCCCCCGTGATCGTAGGGCATTTGCGCCTCGACCCGACTCGCCATGAGGTTACGAAGGGCGGCCAGCCGGTGTTCTTGTCCGCCATGGAATTCCGCCTCCTGGAGTTCTTCCTACGGCATCGTGGCCGGGTCTACAGCCGAACACAACTGTTGGATTATGTCTGGGGTCAGGACCGCTTCGTGGAGCCCCGGACCGTGGATGTCCACATCCGGCGCCTCCGCGAAAAGGTCGAGCAGGATCCGCGTCGTCCCACGTTGATCCTCACCGTCCGGGGCCTCGGGTACAAGTGCCGCGACGAAAAGGAATGACCAATGTCCAATGACCAAATCCCCCCCCTCCCCTCTCCCCGCGGTGGGGGACCGGGTGAGGGCAGAACGCATTGGTCATTGGTCATTGACCCATGAGGCTGACGATCCTCGGCAAATCCGTCCTGAGCATCGGGCTCCTGATCGCCTTCAGCCTGACGCTGGTGGGCGTCTCCCTCGAACGGCGAGAGCGGGCGGCCCTGGTGGACCAGGCCATCGCCCGGCTGGAGGCCCAGGTGGCACTTCTGTCCGGCGAGGTCGCGGCCGCCGTCCCGGAGGGGGACGCCTGGGCTCGGCGTGTCGCCGCGCGCACGAAGGCCCGCGTCACGGTGATTGCGGGCGACGGCCGGGTCCTGGCCGATTCGGATGAGGCCTCAATCCGGATGGAGAACCATGCGACCCGTCCCGAGGTTGCGGAGGCCCTGGCAGGCGCGAGCGGCCATGCGGTGCGGTTCAGCCGGACCGTGCACCGGGACTTGGTGTATTTCGCCCAAGTGATGCCCGAGGTTGACGGGAGGCGCTTGGTCCTGCGGCTGGCCATCCCCGTCGGGGACGTCGCCCATGGATTCCGCCAATTCCGCCGCGACTTCCTGGCAATCGCGACGATCTCGCTGGCCGTCGCCATCGGCATTACTCTCCTGTGGGCCCAGCGGATCACGCGACCGCTTCGGCAGATGGTCGGCTTCGCCCGCGGGGTGGCCCAAGGGGAGATGGCACAGCGCCTTCCGGTCCGCTCCCGCGACGAGCTCGGGGAATTGACGGAGGCCTTGAACGCGATGGCGGAAGATCTCAGGGCCACGCTGCGACGCCTGGAGGAGGAAGGGCGGCGCGTCCGCACCATCATGGAGAGCATGGCCGAGGGCCTGCTCGTCATTGACGCGGGCAGTCGGATCTCCCTCCTCAACCCAGCGGCGGAGGCCTTGCTTGACCTCAAGAGGGAGACGGCCCTGGGGCAGACCCCCCTGGAGGCGGTCCGGAGCCATGAATTGCACGACCTGCTCAAGGCGGCGGTCGAGCGGGCGGGGGGCGCCAGCGCCGAGATCACCCTGGCCTATCCGCGGCGGCGCGTCCTGGCCGGCACGGCGGTGGCCATTCGGGATGCGGGTGGCGCGTTCCAGGGAACGGTGCTGGCCCTACGCGATGTCACGCAGCTCAAGCGCCTGGAGGAAGCGCGAATGGAGTTCGTGGTCAACGTGTCCCACGAACTTCGCACACCGCTCACGGCCATCCGCGGGTATGCCGAGACCCTCCTCGACGACGGCCTGGAGAACCGGGAGGAGGCCCGGAAATTCCTGGAGATCATCCACCGCCACGCCGAGCGGCTGGGGCGCCTCCTGAACGACCTGCTGGACCTCTCCAACATCGAGCTGGGGCGGACCACGCTCCACCTCGCCCCGACGTCGCTCGCCGAGGTCATGGAGTCCGTCCTGCCCGTGATCCGGCCGCGCGCCGAGGGCCGGCGCATCCGCACCATCATGGAGAGCATGGCCGAGGGCCTGATGGTGATCGACGGACGCGGCCGGATTTCCCTGGTCATCCCGGCGGCGGAAGCCCTGCTGGACCTCAAGAAGGATGCGGCATTGGCACAGCCGTCACGGTCCGTGCTGCCGTGCTGCGGTTAGGAAGTGCTGCTGTTCCGGAACGGCAGCACCGCAGCACGGCAGCACCGCAGCACCCGATCGAGATCGTGATTGAAGACACCGGCATCGGTATTCCACAGAAGGATCTGCCCCGGATCACCGAGCGCTTCTATCGCGTGGATAAGGCCCGTTCGCGGGAGCTGGGGGGGACCGGCCTCGGCTTGGCCATCGTGAAGCACCTCGTCCAGGTCCAGCACGGCACCCTGGCGATCCAGAGCGAGATCGGCCGGGGCACCACCGTCCGCTTCACCCTGCCGGTCGCCCCCGCACCGCTGATCCCGACGATGTAGGAACGACGTTCGGCGGTTCAGCAGTTCGACAGCTCTTATAGGAGGGCCGAACAGCCGAATCCCTCGAACAGCCGAACGTTTCTGGCCTACCACCTTCCCCGTCAGGAATTCACTCAGATTTCACCCACCTGTCATCCGCTCGTCATCCAACTGCTCTACGCTTCCCTCAACCTTCCACCCATTCGTGAGGACCCATGCGCCACGTTGTGATCATCGAGGACGAACCGGATATCGCCGAACTGCTGGCCCGCCGCTTTGGGTCAGAGGGGTTCCGCGTCGCCACGGCCAGCGACGGCCGGGCCGGCCTCCATGCCGTCCACCTATATCACCCGGACCTCATCATTCTTGACCTCTTGCTCCCCACGATGAACGGCTGGGAGGTCTGCTGTTCGCTCAAGGCCAACCCGGCCACCCATGACATCCCCGTCATCATCCTATCCGCCGTCGGCAGTTCGGAGGACCGGATTGCCGTCCTGGAAATGGGTGCGGACGACTACATCGTGAAGCCGTGCAGCGTGAAGGAGGTCATCGCCCGTGCCCGGGTCATCCTGCGTCGCGGGGAGCTGGCGCACGGCAGGAGGGGAGGGAGGGACCAGGCAGATGGAGACGGCAACCATCCTGATTGCGGATGACGACATCACCTGGATGGACTGCATGGCCAGCCTTTTGGAGGCCGAAGGCTACAGGGTCCTGCGAGCGCGAACGGGCGTAGACGCACTGTACCAGGCGCGGATGCGGCGGCCGGACCTGATCCTGCTGGACCCCGGCCTTCTCCAGTTGAATGGCTGGGAGGTCTGTCGGCGGCTGGGGGATTTTCTTCACCGGCGGGCCGTCGCCGCATGAGGCCCGCGACCAACAGCAGGCGTTTCCCGGAGAATTCATCCCCTTGTCATCGAAATGTCACAGTCGTGGCCGATACTTCTGGGTGTTATGGGAGCGGTCTCCGGCCACGCTTCACCCGAGATGAAACCACTCTTGGACGCCGTCTTGTTCCTCGCCTGGGTCGCCGCGTATCTCGGCGCGGTGTCCTGGGTCAGCCGCTATCGCAAGGCGAAAGCCCATGCCCTGGGACCCACGGGGCGCGCCGATTACCGGGCGGACAGGGATCTCGCCCTGAGGCTGGTGATTTTCGTTCTGGGTTTCGTGATGCTCCTCGTGGGCTATTTCGCAACGCGCATGATCGGCCAGTACTTCTGAGGCTGCCGCCCCATGCCAGGCGGCAGACTGATCGCGTGCCAGTAGCTATATGAACCACACCCAAAGGAGGAGTGAACTATGCGTTGAAATGTCCCTGCGAGCCTGATCCTCTCGGTCGCCCTGCTTGGCTTGGCCGGCCCCGCCACGGCCTCTGAGGCGCTGAAGGTGGATTCGGCGCTCCCCGGATACAAATCGGTGAGCGGGGTGTCGGGGAACCTTTCCAGCGTCGGGTCGGATACCCTGAACAACCTGATGACCCTGTGGGCCGAATCGTTCAACAGGTTCTACCCGAACGTGAAGATCCAGATTGAGGGAAAGGGCTCCACCACGGCGCCGCCTGCCCTGATTGCGGGGAGCGCGCAGCTCGGTCCCATGTCCCGTCCGATGAAGGGGACCGAGATAGACCAGTTTGAGAAGAAGTTCGGCTACAAGCCCACGCCCATCCGAACGGCCGTGGACGCCCTGGCGGTCTTCGTGAACAAGGACAATCCGATCAAGTGCCTGTCCATGGAGCAGGTAGATGCCATCTTCTCCAAGTCCAGGCGCTCCGGGTACAAAGAGGATATCAAGACCTGGGGGCAGCTAGGCCTCACCGGTGACTGGGCGGCGCGACCCATCAGCCTCTTCGGCCGCAACTCTGCCTCGGGGACCTACGGGTTCTTCAAGGAACACGCGCTGAAGAACGGCGATTACAAGGATGAGGTGAAGGAGCAACCCGGGTCGGCGTCGGTGGTTCAGGGTGTCACCGTGGATCGCTACGCCATCGGCTACAGCGGCATCGGCTATACTACAGCCGGGGTCCGGGCGGTCCCGATCGCCGAAAAGGCCGGCGCCGCCTGCGTCGAGGCGACGGCGGGGAATGCCTACTCTGGCAAGTACGCCTTGGCCCGCTTCCTGTATGTGTACATCAACCGGACCCCGGGGAAGGCACTCGATCCGCTGACGCGCGAGTTCATCAAGCTGGTGGTCTCCAGGCAGGGACAGGAGGTCGTTATCAAGGATGGCTTCTTCCCGATCCCGAACACCATCGCGAAAGAGGAGCTGAACAAGGTCCTGTAACGGAGCCCCCGTGGCCAACGATACCAAGGTCTTCGAACCGGGCGAGCCGCTTTCGACGGCTCGCCCGGTCGCTGTTTCCTGGAAGGCGGCCGGACACCGGCTGGTTGTGGACCGTCTCGCCCGGCGCCTGGTCACCCTGGGGGGCGTGGCGATCATCGGCTCGATTTTTGCCATCCTCTTCGTGATCGCTTCCGAGGTCTACCCGCTCTTCAAGAAGCCGACGGCGTCCCTGGTACAGACTGTCTCCACCGGCTTCGCGGCTGCCCCCCTGGGTGTGGGGGTGGACGAGTACCGGGAGATCGCCTATCTGGTTGGTCCTTCCGGGATCCGGTTCCACCGGGTGACGGACGGCTCCCCTTTTCCGGAGATGGCCCTACTGGGCCTGGGGACGGCTCGGGTGGTCTCGACGTCGCCGCTGGGCCGGGGACCCTTCGCCCTCGGCCTCTCCGACGGGCGTGTGATCCCCGTCGAGGTCAAGTTCAACGTGGCCTTCCAGGAGGGGAGACGGACGATCACCCCTGACCTGGCTGCAGGGGACCCGTTCATGGCCGACCCTGCCGGGCGGCCGATCCAGCGGCTGGCCTACGCGGTCACGAAGGCCGGACCGCTCACGGCCGCGGTGGTGGGTCCCAAAGACATTGTCCTGGTGACGGTCAAGGAGACCAAGGCGCTCATCGGCCCCGCGACGAAGGAGGAGGCGCGCGAGACCCTCGCGGTTCCGGTGGAGGGCGAGATCAGCGCCGTGGCCCTGGACGGCCGGGGCGAGGACCTGTTCGTCGGCGCGTCCTCTGGGCAGGTGGTGCGGGTTGACCTGCGCGACCCGGCCGCGCCCAAGGTGGATGAGCCGGTCCTACTCACCAGCCGGACAGGCGTTGGCCTGACCGTCCTGGGGTTCCTGATCGGTGACCGCACCCTCGTCGTGGGTGACGCCGCCGGCGCCGTCCGGTCCTTCCAGCTCCTGCAGAGCGATGGTGGCCAGCGCCGCCTGACGAAGATCTATGATTTCGCGCCGCACGTGGCACCCGTGGTGGCGTTCGCCCCGTCCCGGCGGGACAAGGGCTTCGTCACTGCCGACGCCACTGGCGCCACGCACCTGCAGTACGGGACCACGGGGGAACTGCTCATCGCGATCCAGGCTGAGGGACAAAAACCCGCGGCGCTGAGCTTTGCGCCCAAGGCGGACGGGCTCCTCCTGGCGGATGGCGGGGGGGGCCTGTCGCATTGGCTGGTGAATAACCCGCACCCCGAGGCCACGCTTAAGAGCCTCTTCGGCCGCATCTGGTATGAGGGGTACAACGCTCCGGAATACGTCTGGCAATCCACGGGGGGGACCGACGACTTCGAGGCCAAGTTCAGTCTGGCGCCCCTGATCTACGGGACGCTGAAGGGGACGCTCTACGCTCTCTTTTTCGCCGTGCCCATCGCCCTCTGCGGGGCGCTGTACGCCTCGCAGTTCATGCATCCGACGCTGAAGGGGGTCCTGAAACCAACAGTGGAGATCATGGCCGCCCTTCCCAGCGTCGTGCTGGGATTCCTGGCAGGGCTGTGGCTCGCCCCCCAGGTGGAGAAGGTCGTCCCGGGTCTCTTCCTCACGCCCTTCGTGATCCCCCTCATGATCCTGTTGGCCGTCTTCGGATGGCGATTCGTTCCCGCGGCCTTCCGCCGACGGGTCAGGCCCGGGACCGAGGTGGCGCTGCTGGTCCCCATCGCTCTCCTGGGGGGCTGGCTCTCCTTCCTGCTCGGCGGGGTTGTCGAACGCCTGTTTCTGTCCGGCGACTACCGGGGATGGTTACTGAGCATGCTGGGCCTCACCTATGACCAGCGAAACTCCCTGGTCGTGGGGATCGCCATGGGCTTTGCCGTGATCCCCATCATCTTTACCATTGCCGAGGACTCACTCTCCAACGTCCCCCAACATCTGGTGGCTGGCTCGCTGGCCCTGGGCGCCACTCGGTGGCAGACGGCGCTCCGGGTCGTGTTCCCCACGGCGAGCCCCGGCATCTTTTCGGCGATCATGATCGGCTTCGGCCGGGCGGTGGGCGAGACCATGATCGTCCTGATGGCCACGGGCAATACGCCCGTCATGGACTGGAGCATCTTCAACGGGTTCCGGGCGCTCTCGGCCAATATCGCCGTCGAGCTGCCCGAGGCCCCGGTGGGTGGCACGCTCTTCCGCGTGCTGTTCCTGGCGGCGCTCCTGCTCTTCGTGATGACCTTCATCGTGAACACGGCAGCCGAGATGGTGCGGTTACGGCTGCGGCGGAAGTACCGCTACCTATGACCCGTTTTTGGAGGAGTGGTGAGCCCTTCATCTGGCTCACCGGCGGGGCCCAGGCCCTCAGCCTCATCATGGTGGCCGGCCTCATCCTCCTGGTGATGGCGAATGGGCTTGGCTTCTTCTGGCCCTCGGACATCGTGGGCCTGACCCTCACCGACGGGAAGATGGTCATGGGTCAGGTCACGCAGCGGGAACGGATCCCGCAGCCCGGCGCCCTCCCGGGCACCGCGGACCGGTACCGCATCCAGGTGAAGGTGGGCAACCGCGACCTGTACGGCGCCGACTTCGTCTGGGTGGAGGAGGCGAAGATCGCGAAGCGGCAGACCCCACGCGATGCGATCCTGATCGAGCGGCGCGAGTGGGGCAACCTCTACGGTGTTATCAAGGAGGTGAAGGAGGCGGGAAGCCCGGTCGCCCAGGGACCGCAGGCGGGGTGGCTGGCCCTGCAGGCCCGGGTGCCCGACGCCACTCACGTTGCGAAGGAGATCGTGCGGATCGAGAAGAAAGAGATTGGCGCGATCAACTACGCCCAGGAGCAGATCCGCCTCCGGCTGAAGAAGCTGGAGCTTCGAGAGATCACCAGTGGCCCCGAGGTGGACCGATTGAAGCAAGAGATGGCCACCTGGCAGGCCAAGTACAAGGACCAGGAGGCTGCACTGGCCAGGTTGAACCAGAGCCAGACCGCCAGCGTGGTGATCTCGGCCCCCGGGGACAAGGAGAAGGAGCTGCCCCTCACCCAGGTCGTCCGGGCCTACCGGCCCAATACCATGGGCGTCCTTGCCAAGACGGGCTTCTACCTGGCCAAGGTCTGGGAGTTCGTCAGCGACGACCCCCGGGAGTCCAATACCGAGGGGGGCGTCTTCCCGGCCATCTTCGGCACAGTGATGATGGTGATGATCATGAGCTTGGTGGTCACGCCACTGGGGGTGCTGGCCGCGTTCTACCTCCGGGAGTACGCCAGGCAGGGGCCCTTCGTCAGCGCCGTGCGGATCGCGGTGAACAACCTGGCGGGGGTCCCCTCCATCGTCTTCGGGGTCTTCGGGGTAGGGTTCTTCATCTATTTCGTGGGCGGGACGATCGACCGGACCTTCTTCCCGGAGGCGCTGCCCACGCCGACCTTCGGCACGGGCGGGATCCTCTGGGCTTCACTCACCTTGGCCCTCCTCACCGTCCCGGTCGTGATCGTGGCCACTGAGGAGGGGCTGGCGGCGATCCCCGGCGGGATGCGCGAGGCCTCTCTCGCCCTCGGGGCCACCAAGTTCGAGACGACCTGGCGTGTCGTACTTCCGGCCCTGATGCCGTCCATCCTTACGGGACTCATCCTGGCCATGGCCCGGGCGGCCGGCGAGGTGGCCCCGCTCATGATCACGGGGGTGGTCAAGCTGGCCCCGTCGTTGCCCCTGGACGGCTTCTGGCCATTCTTCCACCTGGAGAGGAAGTTCATGCACCTCGGGTTCCACATCTACGACGTCGGGTTCCAATCGCCCAACGTGGACGCCGCCCGGCCGATGGTCTTCACCACCGCGATCCTCCTGCTCCTGGTGGTGCTGGTCCTGAACCTGACGGCGATCCTGATCCGGAACCGCATGCGGAAGCAAT
This sequence comes from Candidatus Methylomirabilota bacterium, assembly GCA_016208645.1. Classification (GTDB taxonomy): domain Bacteria; phylum Methylomirabilota; class Methylomirabilia; order Methylomirabilales; family 2-02-FULL-66-22; genus 2-02-FULL-66-22. The sequence continues at coordinate 10,650 of JACQXP010000123.1, forward strand.
ACGCCGGGTCGGCCTTCTGAGCCGGAGGAGGTTGTCGGTGGCTGCCCTCTTCAGTCTTCCATTGACGACACAAGGGTTTCGGGTCGATACTGATGTGGGCCGTGACGGCCGTCCGGAGAAGGTGATGCCGACCATTGTGGATCCGATGATCCAGGTCAAGGAGCTGAACCTGAAGTACGGCGAGGCGCAGGCCCTGTTCAACGTCACGCTGGAGATTCCCCGCCGCAAGGCCACGGCCTTCATCGGACCGTCGGGCTGCGGGAAGACCACGCTCTTGCGATGTCTGAACCGGTTGAATGACCTCATCGAGAATGTCCACATCAGCGGCACCATCCGGATCGGCGAGACCTACGTCTACGACCCGCAGGTGGACGTGTCGGACCTCCGGAAGCGGGTGGGGATGGTCTTCCAGAAATCGAATCCCTTTCCCAAGTCCACCTATGACAACGTGGCCTTCGGTCCCCGGATCTTCGGCATCCGGAATTCCCGGCTGGACGAGATCGTGGAGCGGAGCCTCCGGGCCGCCGCCCTGTGGGATGAGGTGAAGGACCGGTTGCACGAGAGCGCGCTCAGCCTCTCGGGCGGACAGCAGCAGCGGCTCTGCATCGCCCGGGCGCTGGCAGTTGAGCCGGAGGTCCTGCTCATGGACGAGCCCTGCTCCGCCCTGGACCCCATCGCCACTGCCAAGATCGAGGAATTGCTCCATACGCTAAAGAACGAGTACACGATTGTCATCGTCACCCACAACATGCAGCAGGCCGCTCGGGTGTCGGATTACACCGGGTTCTTCCTCCTGGGTGAGCTGGTGGAGTTCGACGAGACCCCCCGCATCTTCACCAACCCGCGGGACCGGCGGACAGAAGATTACATCACCGGGCGGTTCGGGTAATCAGCGAAACCCGAATCGCCCGTCTCCGTCCGACATCTCACGCCTTCCGGAATGCATCAAAGCCACAACGGCGAGGAGGGAGAAATGGCTGCAAAGAAGATCCTGATGCTCGTTGGGGATTACGTGGAAGATTACGAGGTGATGGTACCTTTCCAGGCGTTACTCATGGTGGGCCACACGGTCCACACAGTCTGTCCCGGGAAGAAGGCTGGTGACAAAATCCGAACGGCGGTGCATGACTTCGAGGGCGATCAGACCTACAGCGAGAAGCCGGGCCACAACTTCACCCTGAACGCCACCTTCGAGGAAGTGAAAGCGGAAAACTACGACGCGCTGGTTATCCCGGGCGGGCGCGCTCCCGAGTACATCCGGTTGAACCAGGGGGTACTGAAGGCGGTGCGGCATTTTGCCGAGGCCAACAAGCCCATCGCGGCAGTCTGCCACGGGGCCCAGGTCCTGGCGGCAGCCGGTGTGATTGAGGGCAGGAGCTGCTCCGCCTACCCGGCAGTAGGTCCGGAGGTGAATCGCGCTGGGGGCAAGTATATGGATATCCCTGTCGACGCGGCCCACGTGGACGGTAACCTGGTCACAGCGCCGGCCTGGCCGGCTCATCCGGCGTGGTTGGCCAAATTCCTAGACGTACTGGGGACGAAGATTCAGCCATAGACCCAGTGTTTCCTTCCGTTTCCTGTCTTGCGTTTCGCGTCGGCGAGGGGTGAGATGCTACGGCACTTTCATGAAGAATTGGAGCAGGTCAAAGAGAAGACGCTGCGGCTCGGCAGCCTGGTGGAGACGATGGTCGAGCAGGCCGTGGCCTCACTGGTGGACCGGGATTCCCGACTGGCGGAGGAGGTCATTGCCTCCGATAATCGGGTGGACAGCCTGGACCTCGAGATCGACGAGGACTGCCTTCGCCTCCTGGCCCTCCAACAGCCGGCGGCCAAGGACCTGCGCTTCATCACCACGGCCATGAAGATCACTACTGACCTGGAGCGCATGGCGGACCAGGCGGTGAACATCTGCCAGCGGGCCATCGAGCTGAACGAGGAGCCCCAGCTCAAGCCCTACATTGACATTCCGATCATGAGCCAGCTCTCGCAGAAGATGATGCGGGAGGCTCTGGACGCCTTCGTGCGCCGGGATGCTGACCTGGCCCGCCAGGTCATCCCAGCCGACAACAAGGTGGACGCTCTGAAGAACCAAGTCTTCCGGGAACTCCTGACTTTCATGATGGAGGATCCACGGACCATCCCCCGCGCCATCCGCCTGATCCTGGTATCGCGCCACCTGGAGCGGATCGCCGACCACGCCACCAACATCGCCGAGATGGTTGTATTTCTGGTCGAAGGAAAGAGCATCCGACACGCGCCGAAAGAGCCGAGCTAACCCTCCCGTCCTTCCAAGACCGCGTGAGGTGAGACAGCGCTGCCGAGGGCCGCGGTCGCCTTTGACCTCCTGAGGCCAACGCCACCCAATGGAGGGAACGCATCCCATGAGGACGATCGCGCTCATTGCCCACGACAACAAGAAGGTCGACATAGTGTCGTGGGCACAATTCAATAGGGAAACGTTATCCCGGTTCAGACTGATCGCAACATCCCACACCGGGCAGATGATTCGTCAGAAGGTGGGACTGGAGGTCGAGATGGTCCTGAGCGGAGGAGAAGGGGGGGATACGCAGATCGCCGCAAGGGTTGCCAGCAAGGAAATAGACGCTGTGTTCTTCTTCGTAGACCCGCTGACCTCCATGCCTCACGATCCGGACATCCGGGCCTTGATGCGAGTCTGCAACGTGCACAACGTTCCGCTCGCCACCAACCTTGCTGCCGCCGACCTCATCATCACGGGTTTCGCCATGCTCCGCGAATCCTGAACTTCGCCGATCCCTCACTCGCCCTCGGTGTTTCGTCCTTGTGGGTTTGCAGTGCCACCCCACTGTGGGTATAATCTCTCACAATGGTCGGCAGGAAACAGCCAGGAGGAGGATCATGGACAAGGGAACCTGGACGGTGAAGGTCGGTCTGGCCCAAATGCTGAAGGGCGGGGTCATCACGGACGTTGTCACACCGGACCACGCGAAGATCGCCGAGGAGGCCGGGGCCTGTGCCGTCATGGCTCTGGAGCGGGTTCCGGCCGACATCCGGGCCGCCGGGGGCGTGGCCCGCATGGCCGACCCCACGGTGATCGAAGCGATTAAGGGGGCCGTGACCATCCCGGTCATGGCCAAGTGCCGGATCGGCCACTTCGTGGAGGCGCAGATCCTGGAGGCCCTGGGGGTGGACTACATTGACGAGTCCGAGGTCCTGACCCCGGCCGACGAGGAGCACCACATCTACAAGCACCCCTTCACCGTCCCCTTCGTCTGCGGCTGCCGCGACCTGGGTGAGGCGCTCCGCCGGATCGGCGAGGGCGCGGCCATGATCCGCACCAAGGGCGAGGCCGGAACCGGCAACGTCGTCGAGGCGGTCCGCCACGCCCGTGCCGTCCTGGGGGCCATCCGCCGGCTGCAGGGGCTCACCCCGGATGAACTGATGGCCGAAGCCAAGAATCTGCGCGCGCCCTATGAGCTGGTGACCGAGGTGGCGCGGACCGGCCGCCTCCCCGTCGTCAACTTCGCCGCCGGCGGGATCGCGACCCCGGCCGACGCTGCCCTGATGATGCAGCTCGGCGTGGACGGGATCTTCGTCGGCTCCGGGATCTTCAAGTCCGCCGATCCCTCGGCGCGCGCCAGGGCGATCGTTCAGGCGACAACGCACTTCAAGGACGCGAAGATCCTGGCGGAGGTTTCCCATGGCCTGGGGGAGGCCATGCCCGGCCTGGATGTCCGCTCGATGAAGCCGGAGGAGCTCCTGGCAACACGGGGCTGGTAACAACCTAAATCCCAATGACCAATGAGCCAATGACCAATGGGGGCTCAGGACTCATTGGGATTTGGTCATTGGTCATTTGTCATTTCCCATGACAACGATCGGTGTCTTGTCCCTGCAGGGAGATTTTCGCGAGCACCGGGAAGTCTTGGAACGCCTGGGGGCAACTGCTCCCGAGGTGCGGTGCCCGCGGGATCTTGAGGGTCTGGACGGCCTGATCATCCCTGGAGGCGAGAGCACAACCATCGTTCGTCTCATGCGGACCTCGGGCCTGCTGGAGCCGCTCCGGAAGCTGGTCGGCCGCGGCTTCCCCGTGTGGGGGACGTGTGCCGGAATGATCCTCCTGGCCAAACAATTGGACGCCACAGGGACCCCCGCGTTGGAGGCGATGGACATCGGCGTCCGCCGCAACGCCTTCGGACGCCAGGCAGACAGCTTCGAGGTAGACCTTCGCATCCCGGTCCTGGGGGATCCCCCGTTCCATGCAATCTTCATCCGCGCCCCGGTGATCGAGGCCGTGGGCCCTGAGGTCGAGGTGCTGGCGCGCCTGGCGGACGGCACCCCCGTTGCAGCCCGGCAGGACCGCCTCCTCGCCACCGCCTTTCATCCTGAACTCACCCCCGACTCCCGCTTCCACCGGTTCTTCCTCGACCACGTCGTGCGACGCGTGTAGCGCGGACGCCTGCGCCGATCCCGAGGGACCGACGACTCTGCACGCAGGCAGGGCAGACTCCGTGCCCCTTGCCAGCGCTGGGGATTCGCCTGCCTTCAGACGGAAAGGCTAGCCTTCGGCGGGCTTGGCCCGGCGGGCCGTGAGGCGGGCGGCGAGGATGCCGACCTCGTAGAGTACGCACAGGGGGAGGGCCATCAGGCTCTGGTTGAAAATATCCGGGGTGGGGGTGAGGATCGCCGCGATGATGAAGTTGATCAGGATGGCGTACTTCCGGTTGCGGGCCAGGAACTGGGGCGTGACCAGGCCCAGGCGTGCCGCGATGGTCATGGCCAGCGGCAGCTCGAAGATCACGCCGAAGGCCAGGAGGAACTTCAGCGTGAAATCCACATACTCGCTGAACCGGGGCATCTGCTGGATCGAGGGATCGAAGGTCAGGAGGAACTGCAGGGCCAGCGGGAGAACGATGAAGAAGCAGAACACGGCCCCCGCGAAGAAGCAGATGGTGGACAGGATCACGAACGGCAGGGCGAAGCGTCGCTCTTTCGGCAGGAGCCCCGGCTCGATGAACTTCCAGAGCTGGTACAGGACCACGGGGAGGGCCACGAACAGCCCGGCGATGAAGGCGACCTTGAAGTGGGTCCAGAGCGTTTCGGCCGGGCCGAGGGCGGTAAGCTTGGCGATGGCCGGCTTGAAGCGGAACCCGATGAAGGGAAAGCGGCGGCCCATGACGACATCGGTCGTGAGCGGCCGCTGGAGCAGCTGGAGGAAGGTCGTCCGGAAATTGAAGGTGAGAATGAAGGCGATGCCGATGGCCGAGAAGCAGACGATCAGTCGCTTCCTGAGCTCCTCCAGATGAGCCAGGAAGGGCATCTTGGCGTCGTCAGGCATTCCGCGTCTCGGCCGGTTGGGCAGCAGTATGGGAGGCAGCCTCAGCGTGCGGCGGGGGCTCGCCGGGTGTCTCCGGCGGTGCCATTGCCTCTACGGTTCCAGGCGAGACCGGGGCCAGGCTGGTCGCCGCCGGCTCTTCCGTGGTGGTCTGGGCGGGCTGCTCTTCCGTGGCAGGCGGCGTCCCCTCGGCCGATGCGACGGGAGGGGTGGGCTCTGCGGGTGTCGGTGCCGCCTCCGGCTGATCCTCGCGCTCCGCCAGCTCGATCTCCCGCTGGATGCCCTCGCGCAGATCGTCCGATGCGCGGCGGAATTCCGCCATGGCCTTGCCGATCGTCCGGCCGATCTTGGGCAATTCCTTGGGTCCGAAGACCAGCAGGGCGATCACGAAAATGATGAGGAGTTCCGGCATCCCGATGCCGAACATTCACATGACTCCCGGCACTCGTCTCAAGCAGTCCGACGTCCGGCGGTCGTCGGGTCGCGAGCAGGGCAGAGACTACAATCGGGGTGGGGCAAAGTCAAGGCAAATGGCCCGGCGGAGAACATGGAGAAAGCGCACATCCAATGTGTTGACAAGGGGATTCGCGGAAGTGGCGAGGCCTCGTCGCGAGTGGAAAATGCGGATCCATCAGACGTCCGGAGCAGGCGAGGAGGAATCCGGGGGGCTGAATGTGGGGGCTAGCCAGGGATCTTTCCGCAGAGGTGGCAGATCAGTCCGGCCGGCTCGCGCTTCACCCATTCATGGCGCCGGCAGGTGGATTGGCGGTTCCGTCGAACTTCCTGGGCGTCCCGGCGGTTCAGATACATCAGGCTGTGGGCCATGAGAACCGCCGCGAGGCAGATCAGAAGCGTGAGTAGGCTGATGTCTATCCATGAGAGCGGCATGGGGGGTTCCTTTGGTGTCGTACTCGGCCTTGAGTTCGGTGCTGAGAGTCTGCGTGTAACTCATCGAAGAGCAAAATCTATGCCATATGCCGCTTTCTGCCAGGGAGCAGCCATGGCGTTCAGCGGCTCGCCTAACACCTTGAAATCCCAAGGTCGAGTCTTCGGCCCGGACGCC
>JACQXP010000565.1 GCA_016208645.1 Candidatus Methylomirabilota bacterium
CCCATTGGTTCAGGTGGCGCGTGCGCACTCCCAATTCGAGGCTATCCACCCGTTCCTGGACGGAAATGGCCGGGTTGGGAGACTGCTGATCACACTGTTCCTGATAGAGCGCGCCATTCTGCCCACGCCCCTCTTGTATCTGAGTGCCTTCTTTGAGGCGACGCGCAGGGACTACTATGATGGGTTGCTGGGGGTAACCGAGCGCGGCGACTGGATGGCCTGGATCGAATACTTCCTGAACGGTGTCGCTCGCCAGGGAGAGGATGCGCTGAACCGAGCGGAGAGGATTAATAAGTTGCTGGAGAAATGGCGGATAGCCGTCGCGGGCTCGTCCTCCAAGGTTCCAGCAGCGTTGGTTGACCGCTTGGCAGAGAACCCTTATTGCACGGTGAAACGAGTAGCCGAACGGTTGGGGGTCGCGTACACGACTGCACAACGCGCAGTAGAGCGGCTGGAGTCCCTGTCTATTCTGACCCAAACCACAGATGCCAAACGCGACCGGGTCTATTGTGCGACGGCTATTCTGAAAATCCTGGAAGAACCTGCGAGGCTCGAGCCCTTGGGGACAACCTGATGCTTTGGTCATGGGGACCAAGTGGCAACAGATGGACTCTGGCCACACAGTAGTCGGTCTAGGCTTCTGTCGCCGAAGGCAGATGGGGGAGACGACTCATAACGTGTAACCGCAGATGCACGCAGATGCACGCAGATTCCGGCCGATGATGCGGCTGATTCTGATCCTGGCCCTGGTGGCATCGGCCTGCGCCTGGCCGCTTTCACAGGACGGACCAGCCCCGCCGGCATCCGCCCGGGCGGCCGTCCAGGTCGGGACGTCCGCATCCGATCTCCTGGAAATCGTCAAGACACTGGCCGCTCCCGAGATGGCGGGGCGCGCCACCGGCTCGCCCGGCATGGAGCGGGCGGCGCGCTACATCGCGGGCGAATTCGAGCGGGCGGGCCTCACACCCGGCGGGGAGGGCGGGTCATACTTCCAGGGCTTCGACGTGGTGGCGGGCCTTCGCCTGGGCGAGGGGAATCACCTGACGCTGCAGGGTGGCAATAGCCGTCGGGACTATCGCGTCGGCCAGGAGTTCACGCCGTTCAGCTTCTCCGACAGCGGGCAGGTCCAGGGGGAGGTCGTCTTCGCCGGCTACGGGATCACGGCGCCCGAGCTGGCGTACGACGATTACGCCGGCGTGGACGCGGCCGGGAAGATCGCCCTGGTCCTCACGGGCGAGCCGCGGGAGCGCGACCCGGACAGTCCCTTCCGGCGGCCCGAGGCCTATCGCTACACTGATGTCCGGTACAAGGTCCTCAACGCGCGAGAGCACGGGGCCCGCGGCGTGATTGTGGTCGCGAACCCCCTGGCCCATGGCGAGGAGCCCGAGCGGCTCTTCGCCATCCGGGGCATCACCTCGATCTCCCAGAGCGGCATCCTGGCCGTCAACGCGCTCCGCCGCGTGGCGGAGGACATCCTGGCCGGCGCCGGCCGCTCCCTCCGGGATCTCCAGCAGGCCATTGACCGCGACCTCCACCCGCAGTCATTCTCCGTGCCGGGCCGGACCGTAGAGGTAGAGGTGCGGCTGATCCACGAACACGGCCGGGGGTGGAACGTGATCGGCCTCCTCCCCGGGACCGATCCCACGCTGCGAGGCCAGGCGGTGGTCGTGGGGGCGCACTACGATCACCTGGGTCTGGGCGGAGAAACCTCCCTGGCCCCTTCGCGCTACGGCGAGGTCCATCCCGGCGCGGACGACAATGCCTCGGGCGTGGCCGGGGTGCTGGGCCTGGCCCGCGTGTTCGCCGGCGGGGGAGGGGCGCGGCGGACGCTCGTCTTCGTGGCCTTCGCCGGGGAGGAGATGGGCCTCCTCGGATCGGCCCAGTACGCGAGGGCGCCGGCGTTCCCGCTGGAGCGCACGGTGGCCATGCTCAACATGGACATGATCGGCCGCCTGCGGGGCGAGACACTCTACGTCTTCGGCATGGAGACCGGGAAGGAGTTCCGGGAGATCCTGGAGGCCGCCAATCGCGAGGTGGGACTCCAGGTGCGGTTCAGCGGGGACGGCTACGGCCCGTCGGACCACACGCCCTTCTCCGCCAAGGACCGGCCGGTCCTCTTCTTCTTCACCGGGCCCCACGAGGACTACCATCGGCCTTCGGATACCCCGGAGAAGATCAATGCACCCGGCCTGGCCCGCGTGGTGCGCCTCGTGGACGGAGTCCTCCGTCGCCTCGCGGACGGGGACGGCCAGGTGACCTTTGTCCGGGCAGGGCCGTCCTCGCCGTCCCGAACGCGCGGGAGCGGTGCAGGCTACGGGCCCTACTTCGGAATGATCCCGGAGTTCGGTGGATCGGACGAGGGGGTGAGGTTGGGGGGCGTCCGGACCGGCAGTCCGGCCGAGAAGGCGGGCCTGCAATCGGGCGATCTGATCCTGCGGTTCGACGGGAAGGCGGTCAAGAACCTCGAGGACTTCGTCTTCGTCCTGCGCGGCAAGCGGGCGGGGGACCGGGTGGAGGTGATCTATCGCCGGGGGACCGAGGTGCGGATGACGAGCGCCGTGCTGGAGCCCCGGCAGTAAACCGGAGCAGGGGGTCTCGTCTTCGCGGTTGACAGGGCCCGCGGCATCCGATAGCCTCTGAGCGGGAGAAAATTCTCGGGAGAGCGCCGGCAGGTGATCGGCGGATTCCGGCAACGATCCGCGAGGGCGGCGAGAGGGTGATTTCATGGTACAACGCGAGGAGATGGCGGTGGAGGTGCTCACGCCTCATGGGTGGTACCGTGGCTACATCACGCTGCCGACCGGCGGACGGTTGCTGGACTATCTGAACACCAAGCCTCCCATGATCGCCCTGACCGGGGCCGTGGACCCATCCGGTGCCCGCCTGCCGTTCCTGGCGGTCAATACCGAACAGGTGCTGGCCATCCGACCGCAGACGGGGGAGTAGGCGCCCCCGTCCAGGCGGGACCGCGGATCGGCGCACCATGCCAACCGGAATCCTTTCCAGCATGTGTCGCACATTCATGTTCGCATCCCATGCACTGCAGGGCGCGTGGATCCCGCGGTGGAGGCGTGGCGGATGGGCTCTACCGGCGTGCGGCCTCCTCCTCGCCCTGACGTGGGCAGGACCGGCGCTGGCGGCCAAGCCGGCACCCCAGGCGACCCCGGAGCCCAGCGGCACCTCCGCCACTGCACTGGACGTGACCGAGGCGCAGGTCTGGGGCACGGTGCGGGCCGTGCTGGGCGGCACGAACCTGGTGGTGGTCACACCGGAAATCACGCGGCTGGACGTGCGACTGCTGGGCGTCGAGCCGCCGGAGCTCCCCCGCCAGGGACGGCCCGGCATCCAGTCCACGGAGGGACAGCCCTTCGGCCCGGAGGCGGCGACCTACGTGCGGGATCTGCTGGTGGACAAGCAGGTGCGGCTGGAGTCCTACGGGAAGGACCGGGCGGGCCGGACCCTGGCGGTGGTGTGGCTGGGAGACATCAACGTGAATCTCACCCTGGTGAAGGAGGGGCTTGCCTGGGTGAGCCCCTCCGTCGCCGTCCCCAAGGTGCGGGCCGTACTCGAGGTGGCAGAGCGGCAGGCCCAGGTGGGCAAGTACGGCCTGTGGGCGCTTCCGAATCCGGAGCCCCCGTGGGAGTTCCGGAAGCGCCACCGGCTGCCGGCCGAGTGAGCCCTCCCTCTTTCCCCGCCATCGCCTGCCTGGCGGACCTGCCGCGGGTCCCGCCCCATCCCCCGAGCCTCTCCAGCGCTCACCGGCCGCAGCAGAAGCGGGGTCCTCTCCGCGGCGACGCCGCGATTGCCGACACAGGAATCCGACGACGGTGAATCCGCCGACCTCCCCCGCAGCCATCCCGGAGCGCCTCTGCGATGAGGACCAACAGCTCCTCGAGGCCTTCCGCCAGCGGTATCCCTTTCCCCTCGACCCCTTCCAGGAGCAGGCGATCCGCCATGTCCTCCGCGGGGAGTCGGTGATCGTCTCGGCTCCCACGGGCGCGGGGAAGACCCTGATCGCGGAGTTCGCCATCTATCGCGCCCTGGCCGCCCAGCGACGGGTCATCTACACCACCCCGCTGAAGGCCCTGAGCAACCAGAAGTTCGCGGACTTCGGTCGCCAGTACGGCAGCGACCTGGTGGGCATCCTGACGGGCGACGTGAAGGTCAACCCCCAGGCGCCCATCCTGGTCATGACCACCGAGATCCTGCGCAACCTCCTGTTCACCGAGAAGCCCGAGGACGTCGCTTCGGCGGTGCTGGACGAGTGCCACTATCTGGGCGACGAGGGGCGAGGGACAGTCTGGGAGGAGATCGTCATCAATTGCCCGACGACGATCCAACTCGTGGCGCTCTCGGCGACGGTCAGCAACATCCAGGAGATCGCGGCCTGGATCAGCCAGGTGCATCGCCCCATCCACGCGATCTATCACCCGGTGCGACCGGTCCCGCTCCAGTATCTGCTCTGCCATCTGGACGGCGAGATCGTTCCCCTGACGGCGCCCAAGCGCAAGAGCCCCCCGGTTCCCGAGCTGCGCATCCGGGGCGCGCGCAGATGGGGCCGGGACCGGGGCCCGGCTCTCTACGGGCGAAGCCGCCGACGTCCCGCCAGCCCGAGCCTGGTCATCCCCCAGCTCCAGGAGCGGCGCTGGCTCCCGGCGATCTATTTCATCTTCAGCCGGTCGGGCTGCGAGCGGGCGCTGCGCCGGTTCCTGGAGGACGGCGGCTCCCTGCTGGAGCCCGACCGGCGGGCCGAGGTGGACGAGGCCATCGCCAACACGCTGCGCGACTACCCCAGCATCATGCCCGAGACCGAGGTGAATGGCCTGCTGCTGGAAGGGCTGCGCCGCGGGGCGGGGTTGCACCATGCCGGCGTCCTGCCGGCCCTCAAGCGGCTGACCGAGGTCCTCTTCGAGCGGGGGCTGGTCAAGGTGGTCTTCGCCACCGAGACCATGAGCCTGGGGATCCACATGCCGGCCAAGAGCGTGGTGATCCAGGGGATCCGCAAGCGGAGCGACATCGGCTTCCGCCAGCTCACGCTGAATGAGCTGACCCAGATGGCGGGCCGGGCGGGCCGGCGGGGCATCGACCCCGAGGGCAAATGCCTGATCGCCCTGGATGCCCCAGAGGCGGAAGACGAGGCGCGGGACCTCCTGGCCGGCACGCCCGAGCCGATCCAGAGCCGATTTCGGGTGGGCTACAGCTCCGCCGCGCTATTGGTCGATCTGTATCGGGACCCCGCCGCGATCCGCCGGGTCATCGAGTCCAGCTTCGGCCAGTACCAGAATCGCCAGCGCATCCGGGTGATGGAGACGGAGCGGGCGGAGCTCTTGACGCGGCTGGCCAAGACGGCGGGGATCGACTCGCCCTGCTGCACGATCGCGGACCTCCTGGCCTTCCGGGAGAAGCGGGCGGCGCTGGAGGCGGAGCGGGAGCGCGTCCGGCGCCTCGGGCTGGGCGGGAAACGGAAGGGGCGGCAGCGCGGCGCGGCAGCCTCGCCCTGGTCGGAGAGCCTCCACGAGGCGCGGCAACGCATCGAGGCCATGGCGCTGGATCTCTCGCACCTGCCCTGCCATCGGTGTCCCCACCGTGGAAACCAGGAGCGACTGCTCAAGCGATCCGACCGGACCCGGCAGGCCCTGGAGGGGCGGGGACAGAGCCTGCGGGACCTGGAGCAATCCTACTGGGAGCAGTTCCTGCGGGTGGTGGAGGTGCTGCGGCACTTCGGCTACCTCGCGGACTCGACGCTCTCCCCGGAGGGCCGCCTGATCGCCTCCCTCCGCCATGACAACGAACTCACCGTGGCCCGCGTGGCCTTCTCGGGGGTGCTGGAGGGGCTGCCGCCGGCCGAGGCGGCAGCGGTCCTCTCCTGCCTGGTGGAGGAACCCCGGGAGACCGAGACGCTCTTTGCCCGGGAACTACTGCGGCGCCTCCCGCACCTGCGCCGGCGGGTGCAGGCCCTGGAGTCCTTGGCCGAAGAGGTGGAGCGGGTGCAGCAAAACCGGCGGGTGAATCTTCCGATTTCGATGCACACGACCTACCTGGCGGTCACCTACGAATGGACGGCGGGTGAAGAGGACTGGATCCGGCTCATCCGCAACTTCTTCGGGGGGCACGAGGGGGACCTCATCCGTGCGTTCCGCCGCCTGATTGACCTCTGCCGGCAGTTGATTGACAGCCCCGAGCTTCCCGCCACTCTCCGGTCCTCCCTCCACCAGGCGGTGCGCATGCTGGATCGGGGCATCGTCCTGGAATCCGCCCTCATCTAACCGAGTACGCCGCGGACACGCAACGCCTCCATCTCCCATTCGCCCTCCCTCGGGAGGCAACCACCTGCCACGCCACCCGCCTCTCACGGGCAGGCCAGGTGCCCGCCTTTCCAAAATGGCACGGGTGATGCAAGTCCTTATATCTGCATACCGGAATCTGGCGGGAAGGAGCAAGGGTCATGAAAACGAGAAACGAGTCACGCAGGCGCGCCCGCGGGGGCGATCTCTTCCGGGCTGTGATTCGCCTCCTGGTGATCCTGACTTCCATTCCGGCGTGGGCGGGCCAGCCGCTTCTCCCCTCCGACGTGCCGAATGTCTTCGATCCGGAAGTGCGCGCCCAGTTTCAACCCGTGGGCGTGGCCAACCTCCGGGGCAACCCCGATTTCCCGGTGTTGATCCTCCAGAACACGGTTGGGGGACAGCCCCAGGTCATACTCCTGGGTTTGGATGCCCGTAACGGGAAGGACACCTGGTCGCTGGCATCCGACCCGATCATCCTGATCGTCCTCTTTGCCGATCCCGAAACGATCCTGGGGGCACATGTGGATGCGGGATTCGCCGAACGGGGAAAGCCGTCGGGACAGTTCATGACGCCGGCCGATCCCACCTCGCCAGGACTGTCCGATCTGCTCCGCTCGATCACCCTGGCCGCGAGTCGAACCTACATGTGATCGGCGCGGCCCTTCTCCGGTCCACCGTCTGTCCAGCCCTCTTTTCCGGATCTCCCCGCCATTCGCGCCCCTGATCTTCCCGTAACGAATAGCCTTGACATGTTATTAGAAATAGACTAGAGAAGTAGAAAATAGATCAAAATAATACATAACTGACAGGAGACATATGGCTCGGGAATCGAACGCGCCAGAGAAGCTGCTCACCGTTCGGGAAGCGGCCCAGTTGCTTCGCCTTGGAGAGGTTACCGTGTATCGCCTGGTTCAGCGTCGCAAGATCCCGGCTGTGAAAGTCGGCGGGAGCTGGCGGTTCAACCGTGGCATGCTCGAGGAATGGTTGCTGGCGGGCGGCTCGGGTTCGGCAAGGCGCATCCTGGTCGTGGATGACGACCCGGACCTCCGGCGGATGCTGCAGCACGTTCTTGCCCTCCGTGGCCAGCCGCCGATGCTGGCTGGCAATGTCCGCGAGGCGCAGGTCATCCTCCGCGAGGCCACGTTCGACCTCGTCTTCCTCGATATCATCCTTCCTGACGGCTCGGGCGCGGACGTGTTCCGCGCCATCCGGGCGACCGATCCCAATGCGCTGGTGGTGTTGATGACCGGCTTCCCCGACCACCCGGCGGTGGCCGAGGCGCTGTCACTCGGGCCCGTCATGCTGATGCGCAAGCCGTTCGGCGCCCGTGAGATCGATGACGTCCTCCGCATCACGGCGCGACAGGCCCTCCCGGCGGCAATCCCGGTGGCGCGGACGCGCGCCTGAGGAAGTCCACATGATCGGTGGCTGTGTTTGGTGTGCCTCGCCGGACGCCCCGACCGGGCGGATGCCCGATCCCGACGGGGGTTCGGACGATGTCCGGCGAGAGGCGTGGGGCCATCCCAAGGTCGTGGCCCACTTCCTCGACGGCCATCTCCTGAAAGGATTCGCGCTGGATTTCCGGCCGTCCCGCGGGGCCTTCCTTCTGCGACGGAGGGACGCGGTTGATGTCGAGGCGGCGATCCGCATCCGCCTGGCTGCCTTGAAGGCCCTCTTCTTCGTCAAGGACTTCGAGGGGGATCCGACCTATCGAGAACTCTCGGATGCCGCCCGGTCCTCTTTACTGGGGCGCCAGGTGAGGGTGCGGTTCCGCGACGGCGAGGTGCTGCGCGGGACATCGCCCAGCCGTGATCCCGGCGGGGCGGGCTTCTTCCTTGTTCCGATGGACCCCCGGAGCAACAATCGCCGGATCTACGTGACGGCGACGAACGCGGTCGAATGTCGCTTCGAGGGCGGGGACCAGCCGTGACCCACCAAGAACCTGACGTGGGCGCCAAGCCATCCGGTTCCGGTGCCGAGGCTGAGCAGACGTCACGGGCCGCGGATGGCCGAGGCCGGCCCCGGGCCGGGAGAGATATGTTGGCCCTGGTGGTCGATAACGACCTGTTCTTCCGCGAGCTGCTGGAAGAAATCCTGAGCGATCTCGGATATGCCGTGACGGCCGCAGCCGACGGCCTGGAGGCGCTGGAGGCGGTCATGCACAGCCCGCCCGATATCATTTTTCTGGACTTGGTCATGCCCAAGGTCGGCGGGGATCGCGTCTGCCAGTACCTGAAGAGCGACCCGGCCACGTCGGCCATCCCGATCGTCATCCTGTCGGCGACGGTCGCCGAGGATCAGGCGAAGGTCATGGCCATGGGCGCCGACGCCTACATTGCGAAGGGCCGGGCAGAGGAGTTGCGTGCCCATGTCGATGCGGTCCTGAAACGCCTGGCCGGGGCCGATCGCCCGACCGCGCCAGAGCCCGGAGC